>JAEZAI010000063.1 GCA_023427825.1 Actinomycetes bacterium | reverse complement strand
CTACAAGGACCAGTACCGCACCCGGCTGGACCTGGCGCCCTGGTCCGACGCGGAGCGCGACGCGTTCATCGACGAGACGAACCGCGCCTACTCGAGCAACGCCTCGGTGTTCGGCGAGCTCGACGTGGCCTGGTCCGGGGACTGAGCGCCCGGCGCGCCGTCAGAGGTGGAGGGGTCGGACCGGCGAGGCGATCAGCGCCGGGTCGTTGCGCCAGTCGACACCCGGGACGTCGATGTAGAGCTCGACCTCGTTCCCGTCGGGGTCCTGCACGTAGAGGCTGTGCGTGACGCCGTGGTCCGACGCGCCGACGAGCGTGACCAGGTCGGGGTGTTCGCGCACCCGGCCGAGCACCTCGCGGAGCTCGTCGTCGCTGTCCCCCACCTTCAGGCCGAAGTGGTACATGCCCACCCGACGGCCGGGCGGGATCGGCGCGGCGCCCTGACCGACCTCGATGAGCAGCAGCTCGTGGTGGGTCCGCCCGCCCGAGAAGGCGGCGACCGGCATGCCCGGCTCGCCGAAGATCTGCCGCCAGCCCAGCACGCCGCCGTAGAACTCGACCGAGCGCGCCACGTCCGACACGTACAGGACGAGGTGGCCGAGCTCCCGGACGTGCGCCTCGGCCGCGGGACCGTCGCTGATCGTGGCGCCGTGGTCGGTGGTGCTGGTCGTGCCGGCTGGTCCGGTGGTGCTGGTGTCGGTCATGGTCCTGTCGTTGCTGGGTGGCTGGTCGTAGGGGCCAACGCCGGACGTCAGGTGAGTGTTCCCGGGGTGCCCCTCACGCCGACCGCTGGCAGACTGGGCGGGCTGGTGAGTCGTCCGGGTGGCCGCGGCGGCGCGTGACTGGGGATCGCGCCGTCGAGGAAGGTCGGGACTCCGCAGGGCAGGGTGCTGGCGCGAGCCAGGTCGGAGCGATCTGACGGATCGGGCAACAGAGAGCAGACCGCCGATGGCCGGCCCCAGGGTCGGCACAGGCAAGGGTGAAACGGTGCGGTAACAGCGCACCATCGCCGGGGGCGACCCCGGCGGATGGCAACCCCCACCCGGAGCAAGGCCGAGCAGAGGACGTCGACGGCCCGTCGGCCCGCAGGGGCACTCCTCGGGTAGGCCGCAGAGATGGATGGTCACCCATCCGGATCCCGCGAGGGACCGGTGGACAGAATCCCGCCTACAGGACGGCTCACCAGCACCACCTGGCGCTGTGTTGCGCGATGTACGGCACAGAGGTCGTAGATCGCGCAACAGACCGCGGAACCGGGCCGGGACGCGGACGAGCCCCGGTCCTAGGCGGGAGAGGGAAGGAGGACCGGGGCTCGTCACCACGGTCGTTGCGAACCGTGGGGGTGATGATGCGATTTCAGTACCCGGGACCTGAGTAGGTCATACATCCCAGGTGAGTGAACTTCGTCACACCCACGTTCCACGCTGAACCGGGGTCATCCGGCGCCTGACACGGGCGCGAGGCGTCCCGAGACCCGGGCACCGTCGGAGCCCGCCGAACCCGGGACGGACTGCGCCCGCAACGGGCGCGAGGCGTCCGAGAATCAGCCCGTCGGGCCCGCCGGAGCACCCGGGCCCGCCCACGAAGGTGAAGGGGTTACCGGCCCCAGGACCGGGAACCCCCACCGGTGGTCGCCCCACCACCGACCCTTACAACGGCAGAACGGCCCATTCCGTTGACAGGTGATGTTGCCCATCGACGGACGGCCGGCTCGGCGCGTCCCCTGCCGATCGTCTCCCTCGATCGATCTGCCTCGCGCGGTGCGGGCCATCGCCCCGCCACACCGCGGCGGCCACCCGCCGGTGGTCTACGCTCCTGAAGGCTGTTCAGGGAGAGCACCGGCACTCATCCTCGGGGGAGATCCAGATGAAGTTCGGCACCGTCGTGTCCCGTCACCGCGTGGTCGCCGTCGCGATCGCCGCGGCCACCGTCCTGGGGGCCGCCGCCTGCGCGGCGCCCGCCACCCCGTCGGTGCCCACGGTGCCCGGCGGTTGGCTCGCCGCCGCGTGCATCGACGGCGCCGGCGCCGACGGCAACCAGGCCCCGGACCTCCGCTACAACGGGACGGCCAACCAGGCCGGCAACGCCACGATCTCGGCGTTCCTCGTCGGTCCGCTGTTCACCATCTCCGGCAACGGCACCTGCAGCGGCACGCCCGTCGGTGCGATCACGATCGTGCAGGCGGCCGACAAGGCGGCGGCCGACTCGGTCTGCTCGGCGCTCGGCCAGGGCACGGCGACGTCGTTCACGGGCTCGCCCTGGACGCTGCCCGCGGACGCCTGGTCCTGCTCGAACACGATCACGCTCTGATCGCCGAGCGCACGGTCATCGACGCCAGCCGCCCACCACACCTTCGGGGGAGCGACCATCCGGGCAGGACGCCCCGCCCGGTCCGTATGATGCGGCGCCAATGGTGGAGGTGAGCCCCAACTCCCTGCGCCGACGCACCCTCGTGGGTGTGCTCGGCGGGCTCCTGGTGCTCGCCGCCCTGCTGTCGATCGCCTCGACGTCGTTCGCCGGTGCGCAGGAGCCGACGCCCACCACGCCCGCGACGACGTCGACCCCCGGCGCGCCCGCCGCGCCCGACGGCACCGGGCCCAGCATCACCACCACCCTCACGGCCGGCACCGAACAGGAGCCGCTCGAGGGCGTGGTCGTGATCGTGTCCCAGAACGGCTCCGAGGTCGCTCGGGGGACGTCGGACGCCGACGGCAGGATCGCCGTCCCCGTGCCGGGTGCAGGTCGCTACGAGGTGGAGCTCGACGTCAAGAGCCTCCCCGACGGCGTCGCGCTCGCCGACGGGGCCCGGGCCACCCTCAACCCGATCGTGCAGGCCACCGGTGCCCGGCCCGTCGTGTTCCGCCTGACCGAGGCGGGCCAGGAGGCGGCGAGCGGACCGTCGGACGTGGAGCGCCTGGCCAGCCTGACCGCCAGCGGCGTGCGCTTCGGCCTGGTGATCGCGCTGGCAGCCGTGGGCCTGTCGCTCATCTTCGGCACGACCGGCCTCACGAACTTCGCGCACGGCGAGATGATCGCCTTCGGCGCCATCGCCACCTGGTACCTCAACGTGAGCGACGGCGGACTCGGGCTGCCGCTGCTGATCGCGGCGGTCGGCGGCATCCTGCTGACCGGCCTGTTCGGCGCCAGCTTCGAGCTCGCGGTGTACCGACCGCTGCGCCGTCGCGGCATGCCCGTCGTGTCGCAGATGGTCGTGTCCATCGGCATGGCGTTCGCGCTCCGCTACGTCTTCAGCATCATCTTCGGCCAGGGGCCGCAGCAGTACGCCCAGTACGCGGCCCAGTCCCCCACCGTCACGCTCGGCCCGGTGTCGCTGCGGCCCAAGGACCTGGTGATCACCGCCATCGCGTTCGTGTGCCTGATCGTGGTCGCCCTGTTCCTCCAACGGGCCCGGCTCGGCACCGCCATCCGCGCCGTGTCGGACAACCGGGACCTGTCGATCGCATCGGGCATCGACGACCAGCGTGTGATCCTCATGGTCTGGGTGATCGCCGGCCTGCTCGCCGGCCTGTCCGGCATCATGCTCGCCAGCACGGACTCGGCCGCCTGGAACATGGGCCAGCGCGTGCTGCTCGTGACCTTCGCGGCCGTCGTGCTCGGCGGCCTGGGCACCACGTTCGGCGCCATGGTCGGCGGGCTGGTGGTCGGCGTGGTGTCCGACGTGTCCACGTTCTGGCTCGACGCGGACCTCAAGATCGTGGTCGCGCTCGCCACGCTCGTCGTCGTCCTCCTCATCCGCCCGCAGGGCATCTTCGGCGTGAAGGCCCGCACGGCATGAGCGGCGTCGCGGCATGAGCGCGTCCCTGCTCGCGGTCGACCTGGGCGCCGCGCTCGTCGACGGCCTCCGCGACATGGTCGCCGTGCCCAGCGTCGTCTACGCGCTCGGCGCCATCGGACTGAACATCCAGTTCGGCTACGCCGGCCTGCTCATCTTCGGCGCCGTCGCCTCGGGCCTCGTCGGCGCCTACGGCGCGGCGATCAGCGTCGACCGGGGACTCCCCCTGTGGCTCGGGGCGATCATCGGCATCCTCGCCGCCGCCCTCCTCGGCCTGCTGCTCGGCCTCCCCACGTTGCGCCTGCGGGCGGACTACCTGGCGATCGCCACGATCTCCGCGGCCGAGATCATCCGAGTGGTCATCAACTCCGCCCGGCTGCAGGACGTCACCGGCGGACCGATCGGCCTCACGGGCGTGGCGAAGGACTTCTTCGACGTCAACCCCATCCCCGAGGGCCGCTACGGCTGGGGCGCGTTCAGCTTCAACCAGAACACGTTGTGGACGATCAGCGTGGGTTGGACGATCGTCGCGCTCTGCTGCCTGCTCGTCTGGGGCCTCGCCCGCAGCCCCTGGGGCCGTCTCCTCAAGGCCATCCGGGAGGACGAGGAAGCCGCCCGGTCCCTGGGCAAGCACGTGTTCAAGCTCAAGCTGCAGGCGTTCGTCCTGGGCAGCGTGATCGGCGGCATCGCCGGCATCATCTTCATGTTCGACGGCGGGTTCGTGAAGCCCGACTTCTTCGTCTCGCAGACCACCTTCAACTGGTACCTGGTCGTGATCCTGGGCGGCGTGGCGACCGTGCTCGGCCCGCCCGTCGGCGCGATCGTGTACTGGTTCGTGATCTCGCTGCTCAACAGCATCCTGACGCAGGCCATCGGCGACGGCTGGTGGTTCATCGACGGCACCGACACCGGGGCGGTCCGCTACGTGCTGGTCGGCCTGGCGATCGTGCTGCTGCTCGTCTTCCGACCGCAGGGCCTGCTGGGCGACAAGTCCGAGGCGGTCATCGGTGAGTGACGTGACCACGCCCGGGGACCCGTCCGCCTCCGTGCCCGAGCCCGGCGCGCCCTCGTCGGGCCCGGTGCTCGTGGCCGAGCACGTCCACCGCTCGTTCGGCGGCGTCAAGGCGGTCGACGTCGACCGGATGACCGTCGAGCGCGGGAGCGTGGTGGCGCTGATCGGCCCGAACGGCGCGGGCAAGACCACGTTCTTCAACGTGCTCACCGGCTTCGAGCGGGCCGACGGCGGGACGTGGACGTTCGAGGGCCGGGACATGAGCGGCAAGCCTGCGTACGCGGTGGCGCGCGGCGGCATGGTCCGCACGTTCCAGACGGCCCGCGTGTTCCCCCGGCTGTCGGTGCTGGACAACATCCGCCTGGCCGCCAAGGACCAGAAGGGCGAGCACCTCCGCTCGGCGCTCATGCCCTGGGTGTGGCGCAAGCAGGAGGCCGAGCTGGGCGAGCGGGCGGCCGAGCTCGGCCGCTGGGTGGGTCTCGGCGACAAGCTCGACGACAAGGCCGGCACGCTCTCCGGCGGTCAGCGCAAGCTCCTGGAGCTCGCCCGTGGCGTGATGTCCGCACCTCGTCTGCTCATGCTCGACGAGCCGATGGCCGGCGTGAACCCCGCCCTGCGTCAGCTGCTGCTGGACAAGATCCGTGAGCTGCCCGGCGAGGGCATCACCGTGCTCTTCGTCGAGCACGACATGGACGTGGTGTCGGCCATCTCGGACGTGGTCGTGTGCATGGCCGAGGGCCGGATCATCGCCACGGGCACGGCCGGCCAGGTGGCCGCCGACCAGCGGGTCATCGAGGCCTACCTGGGCGGCTCCAGCGGCGACCTGCGCGACATGGAGGCCGAGATGCTGCCGGCGGTCGAGCGTCTCTATTCGAGCGCCGAACGGACCGACGCCCGGACGGACGACGACGGGACGGACGACCACGGGACGGACGACGACGGGCCGGACGACGACGGGACGGACTCGTGACCGCCCCCGGCGAGCCGCTCCTGGTGGTCGAGGACCTGGTCGCGGGCTACGTCCCCGGGGTCGACATCCTGCGGGGTGCGTCCGTCCAGGTGGCCCGCTCCGAGCTGGTGGGGATCATCGGCCCGAACGGCGCGGGCAAGTCCACGCTCATCAAGGCGGTGTTCGGCCTGGTGCCCGTCCGCTCCGGGACGATGACCATGGACGGCGAGGACATCGTCGGCGTCCGCGGCTTCGACCTGGTCTCGCGCGGGGTGGGCTACGTGCCGCAGGTGCAGAACGTGTTCGGCACGCTGACGGTCGAGGAGAACCTCCGCATGGGCGTGTTCCTGCGCCCGGACCGCTTCGAGGTGCGCCGCGACGAGGTGCTCGATCTCTTCCCGGCGTTGCAGAGTCGCCGCGGGGACCGGGCGGACTCGCTGTCGGGCGGCCAGCGCCAGGTCCTGGCCATGGCCCGTGCCCTCATGATGGAGCCGAGCCTGCTGCTGCTCGACGAGCCGTCGGCCGGCCTCTCCCCCGCCATGCAGGACGAGGTGTTCGCCCGCATCGCCGCGATCAACCACGCCGGCGTCTCGGTGCTGATCGTCGAGCAGAACGCCCACAAGGCGCTGCGGATCTGCCATCGGGGCTACGTCCTCGACAACGGCGTGGACGCGTACACGGGCACCGGCACCGAGCTGCTGGACGACCCGAAGGTCATCGAGCTCTACCTGGGCTCCCTCGTCCGCAACCGCTGACGCGGCCCCGCCGTCGAACTTGTACGTGACGGTCGTCCATGTGGCGCGTGGCGTACGAGATCGCCGGGCACCGTCGATCTCGTACGTGGCGGGCGCCGATGTGGCGCGTGGCGTACAAGTTCGGCGAGGGTGACCGGCCGCCCGACCGGTCGGGCGC
>JAEZAI010000657.1 GCA_023427825.1 Actinomycetes bacterium | reverse complement strand
CTCATATGCCGGTCACCAGCCCGGGCAGCACCTCGCTGATCGAGCCGCGGACGACCGCGGAGGCCAGGAAGTCCATCTCGGTCTCGGATCCGTTGACGATGACGACCGGGATGCCGGCGCCGGCGGCGATCGGCACCTTGTGCGCCACCGGGTAGACCGACAGCGTCGTGCCGACCGCGAGCTGCAGGTCGGCCTCCTCCGCGGCCCGGAACGCCCGCTCGACGTCGTCGGCGACGAGCTCCTCGCCGAAGAACACGATCCGCGGCTTGATGATGCCGCTGCAGTCCGGGCACGGCGGATCGGCCTCACCGGCCCGGACGCGGTCGAGCACCTCGGTGGTCGGACCCGACCAGTCGCAGCGGGTGCAGTGCGCCTCGGGCAGCGAGCCGTGCACCTGCACGACATCGTCGGCGTCGTGGCCAGCGGCCAGGTGCAGGCCGTCGATGTTCTGGGTCACCAGCAGGTGGAGACGGCCCTGGCGGTCGAGCTCGCGGATCGCCAGGTGCCCGGGGTTGGGGTCCGCCACCCATGCCGGGTTGTCCAGGCGCCGGAGCCAGGCCCGGCGCCGCACCTCGGGATCGGACAGGTAGACGTCGATCGTCGACAGGCGCTCGGCCTCGGGGTCACGGGTCCACACCCCGTTCGGCCCGCGGAAGTCGGGGATGCCCGAGTCGGTCGATACACCGGCGCCGGTCAGCACGACGATCCGACCGGCCCCGGCGATCAGCTCTCGCGCCCGGGCCAGCTCCACGTCGGGCGGGCCTGCGAAGTCCGTCGGGTCGTCCGCGTCGTTCGCCATCCGCGCCGACCCTACGGGTCGGGCCAGTGGTCCTGCACCGCGTCGGCCACCTCGTCCAGGTCCAGGCGCACCTCGTCGAAGCGCCGGGTGTCCCGGAACGTCCGGTCCCGGCCGCCCGGGTCGACGAACCAGCCGTGCACCCGGCGACGGACGTGGTCGCGCAGCGCGGCCGGGGCCGAGTCCAGCTCGCCGGCCCACGACGTGGTCGCGGTCAACAGCCGGCCCAGGTCGTAGAGGTCGCTCGTGCGCTTCTCGGGCTTGGAGCTCGCCCGCAGCGGCACGGTCGTGGCCTTCATCGCCACCAGCCCACCGGCGCTGGCCACGAGCCGGCCCGGCGCGCTCGCCAGCACCGTCCCGTCCGCCTCGGACACCACGACCAGGTCGAGCGGGGTGGCCGCGTCGTGCGCCCAGGTGTGGGCCACGGCGTTCAGCTCCAGGTCGGTGATCGGTTCGCCCATCGACTGCAGCTGGTCCACCAGGTCCTGCGCGTCGGACTCGCCGACGTCGATCACGTCGAGCTCCAGCCGGCCCGCCATCAGGTACTGGCCGCCACCCGCGGCGCTCAGGGCGACCGACCGCAGCTCGCGGTCGAAGCTGTCCAGCCCCCGGGCCAAGGCGTCCAGGTCGACGGTGGCGCGGTGCGGCACGCCCACCCGGCACAGCACGGCCAGCCCGCCGATCAGGCGGAACTCCACCGGGAGCCCGGCGAGCACCTCGACCGACCGGGCGGTCGTCCCGGCGGGGCGGCCGCTCAGCACCACGGGCCCGGTCACGTCGCGCCCTCCTGCGCGGCGGCAGGCGCCGCCTCCCCCGGCACGATGCCCCAGTCCTGCACGATCTCGCGGCCTCGGGCCGGGTCTCGAGCCAGCCGGAGCGCGCACACCATGGGCGCAGCGACGTGCCACGGGTGTTCGGCGTCGGGCCCGAACTCCTCGAGCTCGGGCAGCCACTTCACGGGTGACTCCCGGAGGGACGTCCGCGGCGTGCCGGTGGAGCCGTGCGCCGAGGGGACACGGCGCAGCGCCGCCCGCGAGTGCACGTAGCAGCGGGCCGGCAGGTCGGCGGCCGCGGCGATGCGCGCGCCGCCGAGGGTGGCCGCGCGCTCGTCGACCCGCACGAGCGCGTCGCCCCCCAGGAGATCGACGACCTCGGGGAGCTCCGCGGGCACGGCGGTCCAGTCGTCGTCGGGCCAGCGCGCCGCGGTCTCCCAGAAGAGGTCGGGCAGCAGCGGCAGCCGGCCGGCACGGCCGATCAGACCCTGCTCGGTGAAGCGCCCGACGATCTCCTGCGTGCCGCCCACGCTGCGACCGATGTCCGCCGCGACGGCGCGGGCCCGCACCGGCTCGTCGGGATGGCACAGCGCGTGCAGCGCGACCTCGAGTCCGACCGGCGTCCACGGCGAGGACGTCGCTCCCCGCCCGTCGGGCCCGCCCAGCGCGACGTCGGTCTCGATCCGCAGGCCGGGCTGCCACACGCGGAGGTGGCCACGGCGGTCCAGCCACGACCACCCCGCGTCACGGAGGACATCGCGCCCGGCCGCGCTGATGCGGTCGGCCACCGCGAGGCCCGGCTCGGGCTGCTCCGCCACCAGCGCGGCGAGCTCACCGGGATGCGGGTGACTGCGCTCGACGACCGGCAGCTCGAGTGCGGCGCCGTCGACGGTCAGACGGCCCCGGGGCGAGGCGACCTCGAGCCCGGCGGCGCGGAGGGCCTCGGACAGCTCACGCCCGATGGGCGTTCGTGACGTCACGAACATCGAACGAACCCTACCCCGCTGTCCAGCCGACCACCACCCGTTCGTGACGTCACGAACGGCGAACAGAACGGTCGACGGG
>JAEZAI010000605.1 GCA_023427825.1 Actinomycetes bacterium | reverse complement strand
GCCCGTGCCCGATGCCCACGGCCTGGCCGCCGCGGTCGGTCGGCTCCGTCCCGACGCCGCCGAGGCCGCGGCGGTCCCCATCTCGGTCTGCGGGGCGCTGCTCCGCCGGGACGAGGTCGTGCTGGCGGCCGTGACCGGTCAGATGCTGGGCCACCCGGCCGTCGTCGTCCTCACCAACCTGCGGGTCCTGGTGGTCAACGGCCGGCGCTGGCAGCCGATCGTGGACATCTTCGACCTCACCCCCGACCTGGTGGTCCGCGGACGGCACGACCGCGACATCGCGTCGCTCACGTTCTCCGAGGGCTCGCAACTGTCGACGGTCGACGCCATCACGGAGGTCGCGCTGGCCGTCGAGCTGGCCGAGCGCATCCGCAGCGAGTGAGGCCCTCCCGCCGCCGGTGAGCTCAACTTGTGGCGCGCGGCGCCTCTGCTACCATCGGCGGACCTTGCGGACGTAGCTCAGTTGGTAGAGCGCAACCTTGCCAAGGTTGAGGTCGCCGGTTCGAGGCCGGTCGTCCGCTCCAGATCGGAACCCCTGCCCCCGGCAGGGGTTCCGTCGCGTCCGGGCCCTGTCTGCCTGCCTGCTCTGGCTCTGCCTGCCTGCCAGCCGGTCTGTCTGCCTGCCTGCCGGCTCTGTCCTCCCAGGAGCACCCGAACGGGTGCTCCGAGTGGGACAGAGCGTTGATGGGCCGGCGGCGCGGCGGGGACAGCACGGCGTCGTACGGCGTCGGTCGACGGTCGCACTAGGGTGGTGGGCCGCTGGCGACGTGGCCGAGTGGTGAGGCAGAGGCCTGCAAAGCCTTGTACAGGGGTTCGATTCCCCTCGTCGCCTCCGAGCACCGCCCCACGGCGGAGGCCTCCGTGCCCCGCCGTCGGGCGGTCACAGCGCTCCTCGGGTGACCGCTGGGGCCGCTGCTCACGTCGCTCGGGGCATCGGTGTCGGTGCGGTCTGCGAGCATGGGCCGGTGACCGACGCCGCCAGCCCGCCCGTCGAGCTCCCCGAGCCGACCACGGACCCCTCCCACGCCGCCCGGCTGCCGCCGCTCGCCGCCGCCACGCTGGCGGAGCTGGCCGGTCCCGACGCCGCGCTGCGGGACGACCAGGCCCAGGCCATCGCAGCCCTGGTCCTCGACCGGTCCCGCGTGCTGCTCGTGCAGGCCACGGGCTGGGGCAAGTCCGCCGTCTACTGGATCGCCACGCGGCTTCTCCGCGAGCAGGGCGCGGGGCCCACCCTGGTGGTGTCGCCGCTCCTGGCGCTCATGCGCAACCAGGTGGCGGCCGCGGAGCGGGCGGGGATCCGGGCCGAGACGATCAACTCGGCCAACCTCGACGAGTGGTCCGAGATCGAGGCGCGCATCGACGCGGACGAGGTCGACGTCCTGCTCATCTCGCCCGAGCGGCTGAACAACCCGCGGTTCCGGCGGGAGGTGCTGGGCCCCCTCACCGCCCGCATCGGCCTGCTCGTGGTCGACGAGGCGCACTGCATCTCGGACTGGGGCCACGACTTCCGGCCCGACTACCGGCGGATCGCAGACGTCCTGTCGTCGCTGCCCGACGGGGTGCCGGTGCTCGCCGCCACCGCCACCGCCAACGACCGTGTGACCCACGACGTCGCCGAGCAGATCGGGGCCGAGGCGCACACGTTCCGCGGTTCGCTCGACCGGCCGTCGCTGCGGCTCGGCGCCACCAGCTTCGCCACGGCGGGGGAGCGCCTGGCGTGGCTGGCCGGGTGGATCAAGGGACGTCAGGGGCCCGGGATCGTGTACTGCCTGACCGTGTCCGAGGTCGACCGCACGGCGTCGTTCCTGGCCTCGGCAGGGGTCTCGGTCGCGGCGTACACGGGCGCCACGGACCCGGCCGCGCGCGCCGCCATCGAGGACGACCTCGACCACGGCCGCCTGGGCTGCGTGGTGGCCACCTCGGCGCTCGGCATGGGCTACGACAACGCGCACCTGAGCTACGTGGTGCACATCGGCTCCCCGTCGTCGCCCGTGTCGTACTACCAGCAGGTGGGTCGCGCCGGACGCGGCACCGCCTCCGCCGAGGTCGTGCTGGTGCCCACGCCCACCGACGGCGCCGTGTGGGCGTACTTCGACGCCACGGCCATGCCACCCAAGCACACCGCCGACGAGGTGCTCCGGGTGCTCGAGCGGTCCGGCCCGTGCTCGGTGGCGGACCTGGAGGGCGCGGTGAACCTGCGGCGAGGACGGCTGGAGGTGCTCCTCAAGGTGCTCGACGTGGAAGGGGCGGTCGACCGGGACGGCTCGCAGTGGTTCCGGACCGACCGGCCGTGGGAGTACGACCAGGAGCGCCACCACCGGCTGGCCGAGGCCCGCCGCGCCGAGCAGCGGGCCATGCGGGCCTACGCCTCCGGGTCGGGGTGCCGGCTGCGGTTCCTGCGAGAGGCGCTCGACGACCCGGGTGCGGCCGACTGCGGTCGCTGCGACAACTGCACCGGCGTCCCGGTCGACACCGCGGTCGACGCCGACCTGCAGGCGTCCGCCCAGCAGCACCTGCGCAGCGCGGTCGTGCGGATCGAGCCGCGCAAGCAGTGGCCGCGGGGCATGGAGGGCCGCAAGGGTCGGATCCCAGAGGAGCTGCGCCCCGAGGAGGGTCGGGCGCTCGCGTTCGGCACGGACCCGGGCTGGGCCGAGGTGCTCGGCCCGTTGTTCCAGGCGCCCGACGCCGAACCCGACGACGCCCTGCTGCGTGGCGTGGCCGCGGCGCTCAAGGCGTGGGACTGGGGACGCCGGCCCACGTGGGTCACCTGGGTGCCCAGCCGCACGCGCCCGCTGCTGGTCGGGGGACTCGCCCGCCGGTTGTCCGAGGTCGGCAAGTTGGAGCTGGTCGAGGCGGTCCGGCGGACCCGCACCGACGCCCCGCCGCAGGACCGCATGGAGAACTCGGTCAACCAGGCCGCCAACGTGCTCGACGCGTTCTCGTTCTCGTCCGAGCTGCCCGCCGGTCCCGGCCTGGTGGTCGACGACTCGCTGCGCTCGGGGTGGACCATGACCGTGGTGGCCGAGGGCCTCCGGAACGCGGGAGCGGGCCTGATCCTTCCGTTCGTCCTCTGGCGTCGACCCTGAGCGGGTGCCCGGGCGGACCCGGGGGCGGATCGGATCGCGGCCGCCTCCCTGGCAAGCTGGTGCGGTGAGCGACCAGCCC
>JAEZAI010000514.1 GCA_023427825.1 Actinomycetes bacterium | reverse complement strand
CCGGGACCACGCACGGTGACTGTCGGGGGTGGTTCGTAGGCTGCGGGGAGCCGCAGCCCCCTCGGTAGCGCGGCCGTCTTCCCTCGCAGTCGGCGCGTGGTCGCGCCCGAACCGAAGGCGAGCCATGGCGGACGAACGAGCTGCCGGACAGGGAAGCGACTGGGCGGCACGGATCCTTGCCGCAGGCGGCGCCATGGAGGGCGCGCGACGCCAACTCCTCGCAGCGCTCGCGCCCTTCGACGACTCGGGCGAGTGGGCACGGACCGGACATCGCACGTGCGCCCACTGGGTGGCCGAGCGGCTGCGCGTCCACGTCGGCACCGCTCGGGAGTGGCTGCGCATCGCACGGTCGCTCGTGCGGCTGCCCGAAGTGGCCAAGGCCTATGCGGAGGGGGCCCTCTCGTACGCCAGCGTCAGGACCCTCACCCGGATCGCCATCGATCACGTCGAGCGCCAGGCGGAGCTCATCCAGCTCGTGCAGGACCTGCCGTGCGACGACGTCGCCGCGGTCCTGGCCGGCTGGTGCGGCGACAACGAGGACCCGGAGACGTCCGAGGAGCGTCAGCGCCGCCGGACCGGCTACTGGCGGACCGTCGAACCCGACGGGATGGGTCGCATCGTGCTCCGAGCGCCGATGGTGGCGATCCAGGCCGTGCACACCGCCGTCGATCAGCGGGTCCGGCAGAAGATCGTGCCGGCGGGCGACCGCTCGAGCCTGGCCCGACAGCGAGCGCTCGCGGTCGTCGACCTGCTGACCAACGGCACGGGCGCCAAGGTCGACACCGAGCTCGTCCTCCACGTCCGGGCGGACGGCTGCTCGCTGGACGACGGCACGCCGATCGCCGGACACGCGGTGGCCTCCCTGGTGCCCACGGCGATGATCCGGGCGCTCATCCACGACGTCGACGGCAAGCCGATCGATGCCACCAACACGCGGCGACATCCCACGGCACGTCAGAGGGCGCTGGTCGATGAGCAGCAGCCGCGATGCATCGTCTGCGGATCGACCGACCTGCTCGAGTACGACCACGACCCGCCGTTCGCGGCGACCGGCCACACGGTCACGTCAGAGCTGGGGCACCGGTGCGCGCGGTGCCATCGCGAGCGTCACGAACGGCAGGAGCGCGAGGCCCGAGCGCGGGAGGACGAGCGTCCCGACGGCTGATCAGGCGTCGTCCAGGGCGCTGGAGTACCGCTCGGGGTCCAGCTGGACGAGGAAGTGCCGGCAGCGCTCCTCCTCGTCGACCTCGCCGATGCGTGCCGCCGCGCCACGGAGGCCGTCGAGCGCCCGCAGGAACCCCCGGTTCGTGGGGTGCGCCCAGCGCACGTAGCCCGTGCCCCGCCAGCCCGAGGCACGCAGCTTGTCGAGCCCCCGGTGATAGCCGATGCGGTAGTAGGCGTATGACTCCACGTCGTCACGGCCGAGATCGCCGAGCTCGGCCCAGCCGGCGAGGAAGCGCGGGTGGGCGGCCACCACGGCGGCGACGGCATCACGTCGGTCGGCCTCCGGACCGTTCAGGGCTGCGTCGAGCGCGGCGACGGCCTCGGCGGGCTCGGGATCGAGCACGGTCTCGGGCGGACCCGAGGCGCTGAGGTTGACGGGCTGGTCGGACATCGTGTCGCAGCGTATCCGGGCTCAGTCGACGGCTTCGCCGTCCGGGGCGACGTGCGCGCCGGCCGGCGCGGTGACGATGCCGCCCTCGGGGTCGGTCGCAGCGCGCTGTGCCTCCTGGCGCCAGGAGCGGTTCCGGGCCGAGACCATCCAGCGCTCCAGCGGACGCAGGACGTCGCTGCGGATCCGCCGTTCGGTGTCGAGCTCGGCCCGCTCGTCCAGGAACGTCATCGAGTTGTCGTAGCCCTGGGTGATCAGGTCCGGCGTGCGGGAGAAGTCGTCGTAGCGGATCTCGGGCCGCTGGCCCGGCGGGAGGATGACGGCCTCGACGCCGTCGGGCAGCGCCGCCAGGTCGCGGGCGAACCGGCCGTTGCGGGCCACCCAGTACGCCTGCATCGCGGCGTCGATCGGGCGACGGATCTCGGCGTCGGGCCGGCCGTGACGGCCGACGTGCAGCACGTAGATCTCACGGCAGCCGAGCTCGACCGCCCGGGAGATCGGCACGTTGTCGACGACGCCGCCGTCCACGTAGCGGGTGCCCTCGATCGTGACGACCGGGAACACGGCGGGCAGCGCGGCCGAGGCCAGGACCGCCGGCACCACGTACCCCTCGGTGAACCAGTGCTCGGCGGCGGTGTCGACCTCCGCAGCGATGCACTCGAACGGCAGCTGCAGGTCTTCGATGCGCCGGGTGGCGCCGAGCAGGATCTCGAGGCCCCGCCGGAGCGAGTCGTTCGTGTGCAGCGACTCCCCCTTGCGGATCATCTGGACCACCGACGGCAGCCGCGACGGCGGCATGACCGAGATGCCCGTGGTCCAGTGCTCCTCGAGCCGCTGGACGCCCTCGATGGTCGGCTCGAGCGCGAACGCGGCGCCGTTCATGGCTCCGACTGAACACCCGAGCACCACGTCGGGCACGATGCCATGCTCGGACAGCGCCCGCAGCATGCCGACCTGCAGCGCGCCCAGGTTGCCGCCGCCCGACAGGACGAAGGCGACGCGGGGCTTGCGTCGGGTCAGGGACTTGAGCGTGGCCACTCCCCCGAAGGCTAGGGGGTGCCACCGCGCAGCTGGTGGCGAACGAGCGCCGTCTCAGGTGCTCTGCTCGACGCAGCGCCGCACGTAGCGGGCGAACTCGTCGGGGTGTGACAGGTGCGCACCGTGGCCGGCGCCCGGGATCTCCACGTAGGAGG
>JAEZAI010000314.1 GCA_023427825.1 Actinomycetes bacterium | reverse complement strand
CACGCTGGCCATGTTCACCACGGACGACGGCGCGCCGCGCCGCTGGGCGGAGGTTCGCAGGTACGGCACCGCGGCGCGCAGGCAGGCGTAGGTGCCGAAGAAGTTCACCCGCCAGATGAGCTCGATGTCGCGGTCCGTGTACTGCTCGAACGGCTTGAGATTGCCGATGCCCGCGTTGTTGACCAAGCCGGACAACCCGCCGAGCTCGGCGTCGGCCCGCGCCAGCGCGGCGTCGACCGCCTCGCTGTCGCCCACGTCGCACGCGAGCGCGAGCCCGCCGATCTCCGCGGCGACCTCCTCGGCGGCCTCCTGCTTGCGGTCGAGCACGCCCACCTGCACGCCCTTCAGCGCGAGCAGCCGGCACGTGGCCGCGCCGATGCCGGCGCCGCCGCCGGTGACCACGATCCCGCGGCCCTCCAGACCCACGCTCACGACGCCGCACCGTCCTCGGCGATCACCACGGTCGGCTCCTCGGTGATCAGGAACTCGATCGAGTCGGTGTCCAGGAAGCGGCGCTCGTCGGGAGCGATCAGCTCCTGGTAGCCGGGCTCCGAGATGAAGGCGAGGAAGTCGTCGATCGAGTGGAACCACTGGACGGCCACGCCGTCCACGCCTGCGGTGCCCGAGAGGGCGTCGGGGCGGTGCCGCGGGTGCTGCTCGTAGCGGACGATGTGGCGCGCCAGCTCCGGCGTGTCGCGGATCAGCGGGCCGTGCACGTCCCGCCAGTGGTCGCGGAACTCCTCGACGCTCAGCCCCTCGCGTCGACGCAGCAACGCGAACATCTTGACCATCTCATCCCCCTGGGTGGGTCGTGCCCCTCGGAGCCTCGTCGTCGACGTGCCCCCGGCGCCCGCTCGTGGAGGCGCAACCTACGCGATCGCGACTCACGTCACATGGGCGGGACCGGGGGTTACAGTCACTCGCGTGACGCCGCGCAAGGACTCCCACTCGCAGATCCGCACGCTCCCGATCTTCGCCGGGTGCACGGAGGCCGAGCTCGACGAGATCGACCGGCTGGCCGACGAGGTCCATGTGCAGGCAGGGCGGACGGTGATGAAGCAGGGCGACCTCGGCCAGGAGTTCGCCGTGATCATCTCCGGCGAGGCCGACGTGGTGAAGGACGGCAAGGTGGTCGCCACCCTCGGTCCCGGTGCCTACTTCGGCGAGGTCGCGCTGCTCGACGCCGTGACCCGGACCGCGTCGATCGTCGCCACCACCGACATGACGCTCGAGGTCATCGATCGACGCGGCTTCAACACGCTGCTCGACGACCTCCCGCGGCTGGCGCGGTCCATGCTCCGCGGCACGGCCAAGCGCCTGGCCCAGCTGGAGGACGAGTGCCAGCAGCTGCGCCACCAGCTCGCCGCCACCAACTGACCCGGAGGGAGCGCCCGTGAAGACGATCGGCAACCTGATCTGGTTCGTGCTGTCGGGCGTGTGGCTCGGACTGTCGTACCTGCTCGCCGGAATGGTCGCCTGCATCACGATCATCGGCATCCCGTTCGGCATCCAGGCGTTCAAGCTGGCGGGCTACGTCATGTGGCCGTTCGGCCGGACGCTGCACGAGCAGCCGGGCCACCGGTTCTCCAAGGGCGTCATGAACATCGTCTGGATCATCGTCGGCGGGATCTGGCTCGCCATCGAGCACGTGCTGTTCGGGGCGATCCTCTGCCTGACGATCATCGGCATCCCGTTCGGGATCAAGAACTTCAGCATGGCCAAGCTGGCGCTGTTCCCGTTCGACTACCGAGTGGGACCCGTTGCCGACGGGACGCCGGCCGAGGCCGGCCCCGTCATCGCCGACTGAACCGGCCCGGCCTCCGACCTGTTCAGGTCGCTCGGGCGACGACCCGCTCGTCGGCCAGGAAGTCGCGCAGGACCTGCTCGGTCTCGTCGGGCCGGTCGCGGAACGTCCCGTGGCCGGCGCCCTCGACGACGACCAGCTCGCCCAGTCCCGGTGCCAGCAGCTCGTCGATCTCCTCGGAGCACGACGGCGGTGTCATCGGGTCCACCGAACCCGCGAGCAGCAGCGTGGGCACCGCGATGCGCCGGACGTCGTCACGCAGGTCCATGTCCACGTGCTCGCCACCGGTGAAGTCGACCAGCAGGTCGAGGTTCATGATCGAACGCCCGGGCCCGAACGGCGACGGGGTCGAGTTGTAGAGCGGCATGTTGACGGTCAGGTAGTCGACCCACGCGTCCGCTGCGAGATCGCGGTCGGAGTAGATCCGACGGTAGGTGGCCTCGGCCCGCTCGCCGCCGAGCTCGCGGAACCGCGCCGCCGACTCGTCCTCGTGCGTGCGGGCCTTGGTGCTCGCGAGCACGAGCGCCGCCGGGTGCTCGGGGTGGCGAGCGGCGTAGCGGATGGCCACGAAGCCGCCGAACGAGAGGCCGAGCACGATCGGCGAGTCGATGCCGAGCGCGTCGCAGAGCCGGACGACGTCGTCGGCCCAGGTGTCCAGGGTCCAGCTCGACGGGTCGTCCCACCCGTCGCTGCGACCGTTGCCGCGGTGGTCGACGAGGACGACCTGGTGCGTGTCGGCGAACCGGTCGACGTACGGGCGGAACGAGGAGTGGTCCGAACCCGGGCCGCCGTGCAGGACCAGCAACGTGGGCTTCGGGACCATCGCGCCGTCGTCGGGCCGCAGGCCCCAGCCGACGACCTCGACGTACAGCCGGCCCCCATCCCCGATGTCGACAAGCA
>JAEZAI010000412.1 GCA_023427825.1 Actinomycetes bacterium | reverse complement strand
TCCCAAACCCGACCCGCGTGGTCAACATTCCCGATCGGCGAGGATCGCCGCCAGGACGACCTCGCCCCTGGGCGACAGCCGGTAGCCGACCTCCAGGCTCTCGGTGAGCCCCAGCGCCTTGAGCTTGCGGACGTCGGCCTTGAACGGGAGCCGCTCCCGGCCGAGCTCGTCGGCCAGATCGCCGGCCCGCACCGCCGGTCGGTCCCGGATCAGCTCCAGCACCCGTCGCGTCCACGGGCCGTCGGCCGCTCGTCGGTCCATCCGCTCCAGACGGGTGGCGACGTCCGCCAGCTCCTCGGCCGCGAGGTCGGCGTCCTCACGCAGCGCGATCCGTGGATCCTCGCCCTGCACGTGGAACCGGACCACGTAGAGGTCGCCGTCGCGGCGCAGGTGCGGCGAGGCCAGCGCCTCGGCCGCCGAGCCCCAGCCGGCCGCCTCGGCGGCGTCGTCGGTCAGCAGCTGCTCGTCGTCCAGGCGGTCGACCGAGTCGATCGCCAGCACGCCGACCGGAGTCACCAGCGTGCCGCCGGTACGGACCGTCGGTCGCTTCCACCGCCGGATGGCGGCGGTGATCCGGCCGTCGGCGATGGCCGATACGTCGTCCTGGCGGAACAGCACCGGACGGACCTGGGGTGAGTCAGCGCCGCAGCAGCTCTGCGACGCGGAAGGCCAGGTCCAGCGACTGGCGGCCGTTGAGGCGTGGGTCGCACATGGACTCGTAGCGGAGCCCGAGGTCGTCGTCGACCAGGTCCTCGGCGCCGCCCAGGCACTCGGTCACGTCGTCGCCGGTGAGCTCCACGTGCACACCACCCGGCCACGTCCGCTCGGCGGTGTGGGCGTCGAAGAAGCCCTTGATCTCGCCGAGGATGGCGTCGAAGTGGCGGGTCTTCTTGCCGCTCGGCGCCGTGAACGTGTTGCCGTGCATGGGGTCGCAGGCCCAGACCACCGGGTGGCCGGCGTCCGTGACCGCCCGCAGGAGCGGCCGCAAGCCGTCGGTGATCCTGTCCGCGCCCATGCGCGTGATCAGCGTGAGGCGGCCGGGGATGCGTTCGGGGTTGAGCATCTGGCAGAGCTCGAGGACCTCGTCCGCGCTGGCCGTGGGGCCGACCTTCACGCCGACCGGGTTGCCGACGCCGCGGAAGAACTCCACGTGGGCGTCGTCGATGCCCCGGGTGCGCTCGCCGATCCAGATCATGTGGGCCGAGCAGTCGTAGAAGTCGCCGGTGAGCGAGTCGCGGCGGGTCAGGGCCTCCTCGTAGCCCAGGACCAGCGCCTCGTGGCTCGTGTAGAAGTCGACCTCGTGCAGCGCCGGCACCGTGTCGGGGTCCAACCCGCACGCCCGCATGAATCGCAGGGCACGGTCGATCTCCTGGGCCAGCTGCTCGTAGCGCAACGCCTCGGGGCTGCTGCGCACGAACTCCTGGGTCCACTGGTGGACGCGGCCCAGATCGGCGAAGCCGCCCTTGGTGAAGGCCCGCAGCAGGTTCAGCGTGGACGCCGACTGGTGGTACGCCTCGATGAGGCGCTGCGGGTCGGGGACACGAGCTGCGGCGGTGAAGGCGATGTCGTTGACCATGTGGCCGCGGAAGCTCGGCAGCCCGACGCCGTCGACCGTCTCGATCGACGACGAGCGCGGCTTGGCGAACTGGCCGGCGATGCGGCCGACCTTCACCGCGGGGACGCCAGCGGAGTAGGTGAGCACGACCGCCATCTGGAGGATGACCTTCAGGCGCTCGCGGATGGAGTCGGCCGAGAACGCCTCGAACGACTCGGCGCAGTCGCCGCCCTGCAGCAGGAACGCCTCGCCGGCGGCCACCCGGGCGAGATCGGAGGTCAGCTGACGGGCCTCACCGGCGAACACCAGCGGGGGATAGGACGACAGCGTCTTGAGGGTGCTGTCCAGGACGGCCTCGTCGGGCCATTCGGGCTGCTGCTCGGCGTGCCGGTCGCGCCAGGTCGTGGGGGTCCACGGGGCGCGCTCGGCTCCGGGGGAGGGCGTGTCGGCCATGCGGGTCAGGCTACCCGTGCCCCGCCGTGGGGCCGAAGCGGGATCCTCTGCCGCTGCGGCCGCGGAGCGGCGGGGCGATCAGGCCGGGGTGCCGGCCAGCGCCCGGTCGCGGACGGTGGTGACCGCGCGCTTGACGAGCCGTCGCGCGGCCTCGGCGGTCACGCCCAGGTCCTCGCCGACCTCGCGGTAGCTGCGGCGGCGACCGTCGGAGAGACCGAAGCGAGCCTCGACCGCGGAGCGGGCACGCGGGTCCAGCACGTCCAGCAGGCCGTGCAGCCACTCGTCGTGCTCGGCGCTGAGCAGCTCGTCCTCGGGGCTCGGCCGGTCGGCCGCGAGCAGGTCGACGAGCTCGTTCGAGTCGTCGTCGCCCACAGTGCGGTCGAGCGAGGTCGGGGTGGTCAGGCGGTGCAGTCGGGCGTTCTCGTCGTCGAGCTCGTCGCCGTCGCCCGAGACGGCGCGCAGGGCGCAGCGCAGGGCAGCGGAGCGGTCGCCGGGGAGGCGGACGAGCGAGGCCTTCTGGTCGAGCGCCCGGCCGATCGCCTGGCGGATCCAGAAGGTGGCATAGGTGGAGAACTTGAAGCCCTTGCGCCAGTCGAACTTGTCGACGGCGTGTTCCAGGCCCATGTTGCCCTCCTGCACCAGGTCGAGCAGCTCCATGCCGGGGGGCAGCGGGTAGCGGCGTGCGACGCTCACCACCAGCCGCAGGTTCGCCCGGATGAAGCGGTCCTTGGCCGCCGCAGCGGCTGCGATCTGCCGGTCGAGGTCACGGCCACGCTCACCCGCGGCCTTGCGCCGGCGTGCCTCCACGCCCGCCTCGATCGTGCGGGAGAGCTCTCGCTCCTCCTCGGCGTTGAGAAGTGCCACGGCACCGATCTCGTTCAGGTACATCCCTACGGAATCGCTCATCAGATTCCATCCCTCTGGTGTCAGCTCACTGAACGGCGCGGCGCCGGTCGGGGTTCGGCTGGGGTTGGCCCCGACCCGTTGTTGATCGGCGCCTCAGATCGGGAGTTGAGAGGTCGTCCGGCCCATTCGCGCCGGTTTTCACGAAGTCCCGCTACCATCCGCCGATGGCCGCGGGGACGACGCGCGGGCCCTCGAGCCGTCGCATCGGCGTCTTCGGCGGGACCTTCGATCCGCCCCACATCGGGCATCTGGTGACCGCGATGCGGGTCGCGGAGGCCCTCGAGCTGGACGTCGTGCTGATGGTCGTGGCCAACGTCCCGTGGCAGAAGGTGGGGTCGCGGACGATCACCCCAGCTGATGTCCGGTTGGACATGGTGCGCGCTGCGGTCG
>JAEZAI010000313.1 GCA_023427825.1 Actinomycetes bacterium | reverse complement strand
GTGTTCGTCATGGCCGTGACGTTACCGAGCGGGCCACGCGGCGCCCCAATGGCACGCCATGATGGGGGCGTGGACGCACGCGACGACCTCGACGAGCCGGACGACGCCCTCGATGAGGCCATCGACGAGGAGCTCCGCGAGGACCTCCAGGACGAGCTCGAGGACGACCTCCTGGAGCGCGATGTCGAGCTGGTGACCGACTTCGGCGACGAGGAGGTCGTCGAGACCCTCGAGGGCGGGCCGGGGGACGAGGAGCTCGCGTACGACTGCACCAGCTGGGCCGGCGAATCGCGGGGCCTGCTGGCGAGCCTGCTCGAGTCCCGCGGGATCCGCCACGCCTGGCAGGGCACGGTGCTGTCGGTGCTGCCCGAGGACGAGGACGCGGTCGACGAGCTGATCGACGAGGTCATGGCCTCGGCACGACCGGCCCTGGACGCGGCCGCGGCGAAGGGCGTCTACGAGGTCGGCGCCTGGCCGGCGGCGCTGCAGACGATGCTCGCCGACTCGCTCACCGTCGCGGACCTCCCGTACGAGTGGGACGAGCGAGGGGACCTGGTCGTCTACGCGGAGCACGAGGAGGAGGTCGAGGCGATCCTCGACGACATGCCCGACCCCGACGATCCCGACGTGGCGGGCGAGGTGTCCTCCGACGACGGGATCGCGGTGCACGAGCTGCTCGACCAGCTGTTCCTGGCGTCGGGTCGCCTGGCGTCCAAGGACGACGCGGCGGCGATGCTCGCGGTCGACGAGGCGGTCGGCACGCTCGAGCGGATGGCGCCGCCGTTCGGCTTCGAGCCGCCGCAGTGGAAGACGCTCGTCGCCCGGGCGATCGTGCTGCGCGACGCGCTCGCCGCCGGTCCGAAGGACGAGGCCGCGCTCGACGACGCGGAGCTCCGCCAGGTGGCAGCGGACGTCCGCGACCTCGTGCGCCAGTACATCTGACGAGCGCAGGGCGCCGGTGAGCCGGCCAGGCCGCCGCAGTAGCTTGGTGCGGTGATCCTCGCCGAGGTGGAGGCGTTCCACTCCCGTCCGATCGCCCCGACGCGACGGATCGCGCTCGGGGAGCTGGAGCTCCCGTGCGACCCCGCGCCGGGCTTCGGCGGCATCCTGCTCGGCGGCATCGTCGCCCGCTTCGCTGGCGATCTGGACGAGGACACCGCGGTCGACGTCGCGCACCTCATGACCGAGGTCGAGCGGGGACGTCGCATCCCGCAGCCCAGGGCCCGGCACCGCCTGCAGGAGGACCGGGTGGGCCTGCGGCCGTGCCACCACCGCCTCATCGGCCGCGGCGAGCAGCTGCTGCTGGACATCGACCACACGAAGGGCACCCCCGCACAGCACGTGCTCTGCGCCGTGTACGCCGCCGGCACGCTGCCCGCCAACGTGCGCCCGACCGTCATGAGCGCGGTGCGCAAGGGGCTCCGCTGGCACGGCGACGTCGGGCCGTCGCTCATCGCCCACCTGGCGGGCCGGGGCGCGGACCTGTCGGTCAGCTCCGCGGCGGACCCGGTCGGCTGGGCGCTGCGGACCCTGCAGCTGTCTGGCGCCGGTGCGAACGGCAACGGCAACGGTCCCGGCGCGGCGACGTTGCGGCGTGCGGACCTGACGATCCCGTCGCGGAAGGACGTGCAGCAGGCGTTCCGGGACCAGCTGCGGGCCGTGCACCCCGACCACGGTGCCGACGACGACGGCGCGGCGCAGCGCATCGCGGAGCTCGCCGAGGCCCGACGGATCCTGCTCGGCTGAACTGCGCCTCGGAGCCGACCGCACGCGCCGGTGTGGGGCAGGATCGGGCCATGGCACGACGACGACGTCCCAGAGCGGTGGAGGGCATGGCCCTGTGGCCCGGCGCGGGTTCGGCCTCCGACCACCCCGGACTCGAGGCGATCGAGGACGGCGTGGCGCCGCTCCCGGTCGCCCGGCTCGACTTCCCGTACCGACGGGAGGGTCGGCGAGCCCCCGACCGAGCGCCCAAGCTGATGGCGTCGATCCGCGACGAGGTCGCGACGTTGTGCGAGCGGTGGAGGACCACGTCGGAGCACCTGGTGCTCGGCGGTCGCTCGATGGGCGGGCGCATGTGCTCGATGGTCGCCGCCGGCGCCGATGACCAGGATCCGCTGCCGGTCGCCGGGCTCGTGCTGATGAGCTATCCGCTGCACCCGCCGGGCAAGCCCGAGAAGCTGCGCACCGAGCACCTGGTCGACCTGCGCGTGCCGGTGCTGTTCGTGAGCGGCGACCGCGACACGTTCGGCACGCCCGGCGAGCTCGCCGCCGCCCAGGAGCTGATCCCGGGCCCCGTCACCTCGGTGACGCTCGCCGGCAAGGGCCACGACCTCAAGCGCGCGGACCCCGACGTCGTCGCCGCGATTTGCGACTGGCTCGGCCCGCAGAACCTGCCGTCCTGATCGCCCCAGAGCCGGGCTTCGTCCCACGTCACGCACCCGAACGGGTGCGTGGTGAAGGACAGAGCGGGGGCAGGGGCAGTTGGGAGCCGGGGCCGGCGCGAGGATCGGGGCCATGGGCACCTTCTTCTCCGATCCGCTGCACGACGAGTTCGGATCGTGGATCCTCGGCTTCGTCCCGTACGGCGGCGGCACCGTGGGCGAGCTGGCGCAGATCGCCGGTCAGGTGGCCGCGGGTGACGACGGCTCGTTCTACGAGGCGTTCTCGGGATTCGCCGACCGGCTCCTCGACGAGGCCGACCGGGCGGCGGCGGCGGGACACGCCCGCACCGCGCACGAGTGCTCCCTCCGGGCCGCCGCGCTGCTCGGCGTCGCGTACCACCCGCTGTTCGGCACGCCGGTGGACCCGCGGCTGCTCGACGCGTTCCGCCGGCAGCAGGACGCCTTCGCCCGGGCGATGGCGCTCGCCGTCCCAGCGGGCGAACCCGTCGACGTGCCGTACGAGGGCACCACGCTGCCGGCGTGGTTCGTCCGCACGCCGGTCGCCCCCGACGAGCGCCGGCCGACCGTGCTCGTCGGCGGCGGGTGGGACTCCACGCTGGTCGAGAACCACCTCGGCATCGGCGTGGCCGCACTGCGACGGGGGTACCACGTGCTGCTGCACGACGGGCCGGGCCAGGGCCGGTTGCTGTTCGAGGAGGGCCGTCCGCTCCGTCACGACTGGGAGGCGGTCGTCACACCGGTCGTCGATGCCGCGCTCGGCCTGGACGGGGTCGACGGCGACCGGCTCGTCTACTGGCCGTGGAGCCTCGGCGGCTACATGGCACCGAGGGTGGCGGCCCACGAACCTCGCCTCGCCGCCGTCGTGTGCGACCCGGGGCAGACCGACATGGGCGCCAAGCTCGTCAACGGGCTCCGGATGATGGGCATGACCGACGAACAGGTGGCGGCGTTGCCGGCGATGGACCCCGAGTTCGAGAAGGGGGCGTTGGCGATCATCGACGGCGACCGCTCGCTGCACTGGTCGCTCATCCAGCGCGGCACGTGGGCCAACGGCGCCGCGGGTCCCGACGACCTACAGGGCTTCGTCGCCGAGATGCTCCGCTGGCGACTGGACGACGACACGCTCGCCGCCATCACCACACCCATGCTCGTGATGTCGGCCGACGACGATCGGGCCTCGGGCGACGCCCAGCACCTCTACGACGTGCTGACGTGCCCGAAGGCGCGGTGCCACTTCACCGCGGCGATGGGGGCGAACATGCACTGCGAGATGCTGAACCGGCCCCTCGCCAACGGCGTGGCGCTCGACTGGCTCGGCGACACCCTCGGCGCTCCGCGGGCGAGGCCGATCAGTCGGCGCGGTTGAGGTCCTCGAGCTCGCGGCCGCGGGTCTCGGGCACGGCGAACGCCAGCACGGCGGCCAGCAGCGGCCCGAGGGCGAGCAGGGCGAACGTCGGGCCGTAGCCGTTGGCGTCCACGCCCAGACCGGCCAGCAGCAGGCCGAGCACGCTGCCGGTGACGGCCAGCACGTTCAGCGCGCCGCGGGCGCCGCCGCGCCGGGCGGTCGGGAACAGCTCGGGCGCGAGCACGCCGAGCGGCGCCACGGTCAGCGTGCCGAGCACGGCGGCGACCAGCGCGCTCACCCACATGGGTGCCCCGGCGACCGAGAAGAACACCGCGGTGAACACGCCCAGCGCCACCAGTCCGGGGATGAGCGCCCAGCGGCGGCCACGGGTGTCGGCCAGCCGACCGCCCACGATCACCCCGAGCGATGCGGGGGTGCCGGTCAGGACGGTGAAGATCGTGATCGTCAGCCCGTCGAAGCCGCGGTCCGAACGCAGGTAGTCGTTCTGCAGCTGGGACACCGGGGCGATGAACAGGTTGACGAGCAGGAAGAGCGCGGCCAGCAGCAGGAAGCGGCTGCGGCTGACGCGGGACGACTCCACCGGGGCCTCGGCGCCGACCGGGCTCTCGACGACCGGACCGGGCTCGACCGGGCCCGGCTCGAGCGGCGCCACGGCCACGTCGGCGTGGGTGCCCTGGTGCACGGGGTCGCCGGCATCGACGCGGCCCGGGGCCGCCCGCAGCCGCTGGCGCCCGCCGCGCTCCCGG
>JAEZAI010000269.1 GCA_023427825.1 Actinomycetes bacterium | reverse complement strand
CCGCCCTCAACGCGGCGGCGTTCGACAGCTCGACGGTGAGGTCGAGCTCCTCGCGGACGCCGGCCAGGAACTCGTCGGCGAGCTCGGCCGGGCGCACGGTCAGGCCGAGCGTGGTGCGACGCTCGAGCAGCCGCGCCGCCTGGAGCAGCGCCGCGGAGTCGCGGGCCATCAGCTCGTCCAGCCCGGGGCGGCGCACCTTGACGACGAGCGGGCTGCCGTCGGCGTCGGTCGCGGCGTACACCTGGGCGATGGACGCGCTGGCGATCGGCGTCCAGTCGAACGATCCGAACACGTCGTCGATCGCAGCTCCGAGCTCGTGCTCGACCAGCGGGCGGACCTCCGACTCGGGAGCGGGGGCGGCGCTGGAGCGCAGGTGCGACAGCTCGTCGCACAGCGCGGGCGGCAGCAGGTCCGATCGGGTGGAGGCGACCTGACCGAGCTTCACGAACACGCCGCCGGCCTGTTCGAGGGTGGCCCGCAGCGCCGGGCCGATCGCGGTCACCGACGCGGGGTCCGACAGGTTGATGCGAGTGGCGTGGAGCCCGTTCGCCCGGGCGATGCCGATGAGCTCGCGGTAGCGGCGCAGCGACGACACGGTCGACGGACCACCGCGGCCCTTGACGTCGATGAGCCCGGCTCGTTCGCCGTGGCTCAGCGACCCCATCGGCTTGATGAGGTCGATCGCGACCGCGGCGATCATCGTCAGGATCGTCCCGAACAGGAGGGTGAGGCCGACCATGTCCCAGGTCCGCCACTGCCACTCGGTCACGAGGCCCGCCACCACGACGCCGGCACCGAATCCGGTCAGTCCGGAGACGGTCAGCGCCACCCATCCCCGACGGGATCCGAGCAGCCGGCCCGCCAGCCACGTGATCGCCGCGCACGCCGGCGGGACGAAGAACACCCACGCGGCGGCGACGGCGGGGTCCATCGCGGCGATCAACGGCCCGTGCTCACCGGAACCGGACATGTGAACTCCCTCGGACGACGGTCCGAGCACGCTACGGCACGGACCGGTCTCGGCTGGTGGTCCCGGCGAGCAGGCTCGCGTCGGCGAAGCGGCGCACCTGGTGTGCCCAGTCGCCGGCCGGCGGGCTGAGCACGACCCGGGTCGCGCCGGCCTCGCCCAGCTCCGCGATGCGCCGGGCGATCACCTCGACGTCGCCGACGACGAGCATCTCGTCGACCGCGTCGTCGGGCATGCCGAACTGCCCATCGGGGTCGGTGAGGGCGCGGCGCAGCCCGTCGGGACCGGGGAGCGCCGGGTCGTCGTCGAACGCGGCGAGCAGGCCGGTGGTGATGCCGGGCACCGGCCGGCCCGCCGCCTCCGCCAGCTCGGTGGCCCGGGCGACCGCCTCCCGCACGCCGTCCGGCGGCACCGGCAGGAGGAAGAGATCGGCGCCCACGCGCACGGCGCGGCGCAGCGCGGCGTCGGACATGCCGCCGATCAGCAGCGGGGGTACCGGCGCGGGCGGTGACAGCCGCACGGTCGCCCTGGCGCCGTCGAGGCCGTCGACCGATGTCGGCCCGCCGGTCAGGAGCGCCGGCAGCGCGTCGAGCAGCTCGTCGGTGCGTCGCCCGCGTTGTCGGCGTCGCGCTCCGGCGGCGTCCCAGCTGAGCTCGTGGCGGTCGCCTCCGGCACCGATGCCGAGCAGCAGGCGCCCGCCCGAGAGGTGCTGGAGCGTGGCGACCTGCTTGGCGGCCCAGGCAGGTCGCCGGAGCGGCGCGATCATCACGCCGAAGCCGAGCGCGATCGCGTCGGTCGCCGCCGCGGCGGCCGCGAGCGCCGCCGTGGCGTCGAGGACCGGCGCACCGGTGCCGGCGACCAGCTGCTCGACCACCCACACGGACTCCAACCCGACGTCCTCGGCGAGTCGGGACGCGGCGACGACGTCGTCGAGCGGACGCCCGGGCGCCGACATCGTGGGCAGGAAGACCCCGGCGCGGACGGACGCGTCGGGATCGGAAGCGACGTCGTCGTGGTCGCCGAGGTCGGAGGAGACGGTGGTCGTGGTCATGGAGACTCCCTGGGGTGGCGTGATAGTTACTTCTTGTGCCTGACCCCATCGTGGGGAACCATGAACGGCGATGGAAGACGGCACATCGAGGTCACCGGGGCACACCGAGGGAACCGGCCGATTCGTCGAGCGCACGCAGACGTGCGAGATCCGAGACCTGCTCGACCGCCTCGGCGACAAGTGGTCGCTGCTCGTGGTCGAGCTGCTCGGCCGGGGCACGCGGCGGTTCAGCGAGCTGCGGCGTGAGATCGACGGCGTGAGCCAGCGCATGCTCACGCTGACGCTGCGGAACCTGGAGCGCGACGGACTGGTGACCAGGACGGTGCACCCGGTCGTGCCGCCCCGGGTGGACTACGAGCTCACCGATCTCGGGCGATCGCTGCTCGACGCCGTCGAGCCGCTGGTGGCCTGGACGAGGGGCCACCGCGATGAGATCGCCGAGGCTCGCGTCGCGTACGACGAGGCCGCCGCGGACTGATCGCAGCCCCTGTCGCCGAGCCGGCGCGGAGCCGGCGCCGAACCGGACGTCCGGGTCGCGTCGGAGGAGATGCGTTCCGGTCGGAACGTTCGGCGGGGGGAGTGCGTTGCGAACCGATGAGTCTTCTCAGGGGGGCTCGTCGAACAGAGCGACGGTGCCCGCCGTCATCGCTCCGGACGGACCGGTAGATCGCCGAGCCGGCCCGGACGGACGTGGTAACAACGCGTCAGCGCGGCGGGCGGTCGGCGGCCTCGGGGGCGAGGCCGGAAGGGAGCTGACAGATGTTCGCCAAGCTTGGGCCGTGGTGCCATGACCGCCGATGGCTCGTGGTCATCGTCTGGATCGCGGTGTTGATCGGGTCGAACGCGATCGCCGGCTCGATCGGTGACGACTACCGCCAGGACTTCACGCTCGAGGGCAGCGAGTCCACCAAGGGCTTCGAGATCCTCGAGTCCGCGTTCGGCGGCCAGGGCGCGGGTCAGACCGGCACGATCGTCTTCACCGCCGACCAGGGCGTGGACGACCCGCAGGTCGAAGCCGCGATGACGAAGGTGATCGACCACGTCGCCGGGCTCGACGGCGTGCAGCAGGTCCAGTCGCCGTACGAGTCTCCGGACCTGATCTCCCAGGACGGCACGATCGCGTACGTCAACGTCGAGTTCCCGCAGGACACCGACTTCGAGGTGATGAGCGACGTCCGGGACGAGATCCTGGACGAGCTGCCCGACGTCGACGGGCTCCGCGTCGAGCTCGGCGGGTTCGTCTTCGCGGAGTTCGAGGAGCCGACGTCGGAGGCGCTCGGACTGGCGTTCGCCATCGTGATCCTGATCGTCGCGTTCGGCTCGGTGCTCGCCATGGGCCTGCCGGTGGCGGTGGCGCTGATCGGCATCGGCATCGGCGGTGCCGGCGTCGTCCTCTTCAGCAACTGGATCGAGGTGCCCGAGTTCGCGCCGTTCATCGGCGTGATGATCGGCCTCGGCGTGGGCATCGACTACGCGCTGCTCGTCGTCACACGGCATCGAGAACAGCTGCATGCCGGCCACTCCGTGCGCGAATCGGTGATGATCGCCATGGACACCGCCGGGCGGTCCGTCCTGTTCGCGGGCGCCACGGTCGTGATCTCGCTGCTGGGCATGCTCTTCATGGGCATCGGGTTCATCCAGGGCCTGGCCGTCACGGCGGCGCTGACCGTGGCGCTCGTCGTGGCCGCCTCGCTGACCCTGCTGCCCGCGCTGCTGGGCTTCGCCGGCATGAACGTGGAGCGGACCCGCTGGCGGGGGCTGCTGGCGGCGTCGTTCATCGCGGTGGGCCTGGTCGGCGTCGGGCTCGACCTCGCGCCGCTCATGCTGGGCTTCCCGATCGCGATCGTCCTGCTGGTGCTGGGCTTCTTCGTCCCGGCGCTCAAGAAGGAGGTCCAGCACCGCCCGCCCAAGCCTCGCGAGGAGACGCTCGCATGGCGCTGGAGCCGGGTCATCCAGCACCGTCCGTGGCCGTTCGCGATCGGCGGTGCGCTGGTGCTGCTGATCCTCGCCGCCCCGGTGATCAGCCTGCGGCTGGCCTTCTCCGACGAGAGCAACTACGCCGAGGACACCACCACCCGGCAGGCCTACGACCTGCTGGTGGCCGGGTTCGGCGAGGGCTTCAACGGCCCGCTGTTCCTGGCCGCCGAGGTCCCGGAGGGGGCCGATCTGGCGTCGCTCGCCGCGGTCAACCGGGCGCTCGAGGCGGATCCCGAGGTCGTGGCCGTCATGGGTCCCCAGCTGAGCGAGGACGGATCCGCCGTGCGGTGGTTCATCGCCCCGGCCCACGGTCCGCAGGCCGAGGTCACCGAGTCGCTCGTGCAGCGGCTGCGCGAGGACGTGCTGCCGCCGGTCGAGGACGAGACCGGCGTCGAGCTCGACGTCACCGGCATCGTGGCGGCGAACATCGACGCCTCGGCGATGATGGCCGAGCGGC
>JAEZAI010000233.1 GCA_023427825.1 Actinomycetes bacterium | reverse complement strand
GCCGTTCGCGACCGCGCCCAGATGGGCCAGCGTGTAGCCCTCGAGCAGCTCCTTCATGCGGCCGCCCACGTCGTGCCACACCGCCAGGAGCACGCACTGCCCCTCGTGGTCGCAGGCGCCGTCGGTGTGGGGCTGGCCGAAGTCGCCGGCCTGGATGGGGCCGTCGACCGCGGAGACGATCTGCGCCAGGTCGATGTCCTCGGGGTCGCGCGCCAGCACGTAGCCGCCGCCGACGCCCCGCTTGGATCGCACGAGGCCGGCACCCTTGAGGGCGAGCAGGATCTGCTCCAGGTACGGCTGGGGGAGACCCGTCCGTTCGGCGATGTCGCGGACCGAGGTGGGGCCGTCCTCGCGGTGCAGCGAGAGCGACAGGAGGGCGCGACAGGCGTAGTCGCCGCGTGTGGAGACCTTCACTCCGTTCATGGTACGCATGTGTCCGACTCAGCCGGATGACGGCGTCGCCGAGGTGACGTCCTTTGACGACGGAGTTCGCTGGTGGGCCGCTAGCGTTCATGACGGTTGCCGACAAGGAGCCAGCGGTGGTGGACGATCCGGTGCTGCCCGACTACGAGGGCGCGTGCACCTGCAACGTGATGAGCCCTCTGGTCGAGGACCCCGATCGGGTCCCCGAGTGGTTCCCCGATGGCGTGGCCGGCGCCGATCAGGTCGTCCTCTGGGTGCTCGACGGCCTCGGCTGGGAGCAGATGCAGGAGCGCCTGCCCACGCTGCGCGGGTTCCCGCTCATGAACGGGGTGCCGATCACCACGATCGCACCGACCACCACGGCGACCGCGCTGACGTCGATCAGCACCGGCCTGCCCCCGGGCGAGCACGGCGTCATCGGCTACCGCATGGCCGTCGAGGGCGACGACAACCTGAACGTGCTGCGCTGGACCACGTCCAAGGGCGACGCCCGGGAGTCGATCCCGCCCGAGACCGTGCAGCATGACGTGGCCTTCGAGGGCCAGCGGCCTCCGGTCGTCGTGAGGGCGGAGTTCCGCGACACCGGCTTCACCCGGGCGCACCTGGGCGGCTGCCGACACGTGCCGTACCGCATGCCCTCCACGCTGGTCGCCGAGATCCTCCACCAGGTCCGCGCCGGTGAGCCGTTCGTGTACGCCTACTACGACGGCATCGACAAGGTCGCTCACGAGTACGGACTGGGCACCGTGTACGACGCCGAGCTGATCTTCGTCGACCGCATGGTGGAGTACCTGCTGCAGGAGCTGCCGGCCGGCGTGGCGCTCGTGATCACGTCCGACCACGGCCAGGTGGACGTGGGGGAGCGGGTCTTCCCGCCGCACCCCGAGGTGCTGAGCCACGTGCGGCACCAGTCCGGCGAGGCGCGGTTCCGCTGGCTGCACGCCATCCCCGGCGCCGAGGCGGACCTGCTCGCCGCGGCGGAGCGCCACCACGGGCACCAGGCCTGGGTCGTCACCCGCGAGCAGGTCGTGGACGAGTGCTGGTTCGGCCCCAAGGTGCTGCCCGCCCCGCTGTCGCGTCTGGGCGACGTGGCGCTCGTCGCCCGGGAGCCGATCGCCTTCGAGGACCCGATGGACACCGGACCGTTCCACCTGATCGGCCGCCACGGCTCCATGACGCCGGCGGAGGTCTACGTCCCGCTGCTCGTCGCCCGCAACGGCTGAGCTGCTCCCGACGGGGGAGTGGCGCCGACCCGGCGGGGTAGGGTCCGGCCCATGTCCGACGATCCCACCACGCCAGCAGAGGTGCTCGCCCCCGACTCGGTCGAACCGCCCGCCGGCGCGCTCGGTGCGGCGCCCTCGACGGCCCCCACGACCGACGGCACGCACGCGGACGGCGCGACGGAGGACGAGGTCCCCGACATCAACTCGCCGGCGAAGATCATCCGGATCGGCGCCATGGTGAAGCAGCTGCTCGAGGAGGTGCGGGGCACGTCGCTCGACGAGGCGTCGCGCGGCCAGCTGCGCGACATCTACGAGCGGTCCCTGGACCAGCTGAAGTCCGCGCTGTCGCCGGAGCTCGCGGACGAGCTCGAGGAGCTGAGCTTCGACTTCCCCGAGGGCTCGGTGCCGTCCGAGACCGAGCTCCGCATGGCCCAGTCGCAGCTCGTGGGCTGGCTGGAGGGGCTCTTCCACGGCATCCAAGCCGCCCTGGTGGCGCAGCAGATGTCGGCGCGCCAGCAGCTCGAGGGCATGCGGGGCCAGCTGATGCAGGGTCCGGGCGGGCCCCAGCCGGCGCCCACGCCCGGCGGCCCCGGCTACATCTGACGCGACAGGTCCCCCCGCTCTGTCCTGCAGGGCGCACCCGTTCGGGCGTGGTCTGCAGGACGGAGCAGGGCTCGCGTGGGCGATGCGGACCGTCCTGGTCCCGCGCGAGACTCGGCGCTGAATCACAACCGTGTCGTTCGCCGGCCGCCGTCCACCGGGGACCGCGGCCGCCAGGGAGCCAGGGAGGCCATCAAGGTGCCGGACTCGTTCGTCCACCTGCACCAGCACACCGAGTACTCGATGCTGGACGGCGCGGCCCGGATCGGCGACGTCGTCGCCTCGGCCGTGGCGGACGGGCAGCCCGCGATGGGCATCACCGACCACGGCAACATGTACGGGATCCTGGACTTCTACAAGGAGTGCAGGAAGCAGGGCGTCACCCCGATCATCGGGACCGAGGCCTACATGGCCCACGACTCCCGGTTCGAGCGCCCGCCCCGGCGGGGCCGCGTCGACGACTCGGGCGGCGAGGTCGAGGGCGGCAAGAAGCTCTACTACCACCTGACCCTGCTGGCGGAGAACGGGACCGGCTACCGGAACCTCATCCAGCTGGCCAGCCGGGCCTACATGGAGGGCTACTACTACAAGCCCCGGGTGGACTGGGAGACGCTGTCGCAGCACCACGAGGGCGTGATCGCCACCACCGGCTGCCTGGGTGGCCACGTGCTGCAGTCGCTCATGAACGAGGGTTTCGACGCGGCGCTCGAGAAGGCGGCGCGCCTGCAGGACATCTTCGGGCGGGACAACCTCTTCGTCGAGATCCAGGACCACGGCATCCCGGAGCAGCACCGCACCAACCCGCAGCTGCTCGAGATCGCCAAGAAGATCCAGGCGCCGCTCCTCGCCACCAACGACAGCCACTACGTGCACCGGGGCGACGCCGTCGCCCACGACGCGCTCCTGTGCGTCCAGACCGGGTCGCTCATGAGCGATCCCGATCGCTTGAAGTTCCACGGCGACGAGCACTACCTGAAGACCGCGCAGGAGATGCGCCACCTGTTCTCCGAGGTCCCGGAGAGCTGCGACAACACGCTGTGGATCGCCGAGCGGGCCAACGTGGAGATAGAGTTCGGCAAGCCGCAGCTGCCCAACTTCCCGCTGCCCGAGGGCTTCACCGACGACGCCGACTACCTGCAGCACCTCACGTTCGCCGGCGCCCGGGAGCGCTGGGGCGAGCAGCTGCCGGACGAGG
>JAEZAI010000123.1 GCA_023427825.1 Actinomycetes bacterium | reverse complement strand
CTCCGACACCTCGAGCGACCACCCGCGCTCGGTGAAGCCGTCGCCGACGCTCGGGATCGACCCCAGCCGCTCGAGGACGAACCCCGCCAGCGTCTCGTACGGGCCGTGCGGGATCTCGAACCCGCAGGCCTCCTCCACCTCGTCCGGGTGCAGGCGGCCCGACAGCAGGTGCGCCCCCTGCCAGCGCCGGACGAGCGGTTCGGTGCCGGCCGGGTCGTGCTCGTCGGAGATGTCGCCGACGATCTCCTCCACCAGGTCCTCGAGCGTGATGATCCCGGCGGTCGCGCCGTACTCGTCGAGCACGACCGCGAACTGCCCGCTCTCGTCCTGCAGCTGCAGGAGGAGGTCGCCGAGCTCGCTCGACTCGGGCACCATCGCCACGGGCCGCACCAGCTCCCGCAGCGGCGCACTGCGGCGGCGCGCCGGGTCGATGCCGAGCACGTCCTTGACGTGCACGACGCCGAGGATGTCGTCCAGGTCGCCGTCGGTCACCGGGAACCGGGACAGCCCGGTGCGCTCCGACGCGTCGAGCAGGTCGCCGGCGTCGGCGTCGATCGGCAGTGCCTCGATCTCCATGCGCGGCGTGAGCGCGTCGGCCGCCGTCTTCTCCCGGAACCGGAAGCTGCGGTCGAGCAGGTCGGCCGCCTGCAGGACGAGCGTGCCGCCCTCGTGCGAGGTCTGCACGAGTCGGTGCAGCTCGTCGCGGCTGCGGACGGTGTGCAGCTCCTCCGCCGGCTCGAGACCGACCAGGCGGAGCAGTCCGTCGGCCGCGGCGTTGCAGACGACGATCACCGGCCGGAAGATCGTCACGAAGAACCCGAACGGCGCCGCCATGGCGAGCGACGTCGGCAGCGGGCGGGCGACGGCGACTCCCTTGGGGATCAGCTCGCCGACGACCATCTGCACGACGGTCGTGAGCAGCAGCGCGGCCACGACCGATGCCGTCACCGCGGTCGAGTGGTCGAGCGGACCGAAGATCGGCTCGAGCACCGGCGCGACCACCGGTTCGGACAGGACACCGAGACCGAGGCTGCACAGGGTGATGCCCAGCTGCGCGCCCGACAGCGAGAACGACAGCCGGTGCAGGATGCCGTCGACCATGCGGGCGGCGCGGGACCCGCGCTCGACCTCGACGGCCACCTGGCTGCGGTCGACCGCGACGAGCGCGAACTCGGCCGCCACGAACAGGCCGTTGGCCAGGATCAGGGCGACGACGCCCAGCAGGCCGATGGCGGTGCTCATGCGCCGGGTCTCACGCGGCAGGACTCACGCGGCAGGGGTTCACGCGGGAGACGGGCTCACGAGCATCGGCGGTCGCCGGCGGCGGTCACGGGGTGCATACTCCCGGCGCGGGGGGCCGTCGCCGGGTGAGCCCGAACGTCCTGCCGGCGGGCGCCGTGGATCGACCCCGGCGCTTCTACAGTTCGACGGGTGCACGAACCCCTGGAGGAGCCCACGTCCGACACGTCGACGGCGGACGAGTCGCCCCGTGACGCGTCGCCCGACGAGACGGCGCCCCGGCTGGCCGATGCCGCACGCGCCGCGGTGCGGGTGGCCCGCGTGGCGGCCAACGCGGTCGCCGAGGTCGACCTGACGCTCGCCCAGTACCGGGTGATGGTGTTCGTCGACGGCGTCGACCGTCCCGCGAACGAGGTGGCGCGACTCCTCGACGTGAGCCCGTCGACGCTCACGTCGGTGGTCGACGGCCTCTGCAGCCGCGAGCTCGTCCGGCGCCGCTCGGACCCCGCCGACGGACGCCGCGTCGTGCTGTCGATCACCGAGCAGGGCCGCGAGCGGGTGGCGGCGGCCGACGCCGCGGTCGCCCGCCGGCTGTCGGGCCTGCTCGGTCGCCTCGGCCCGGACCGCGCCGCCGCCGCGCTCGACGGCCAGGACCTGCTCGACGAGGCGATGGACCTCTACCTGGCCGAGCACTTCGGCAGCCGTTCGTGAGCCGGCAGCACCACCAGGACCCTGCCCTCGAGATGCCGGCCCTCGAGATGCCGGCCCTCCAGATGCCGGCCCTCCAGATGACGCGCGTGGGCTTCACCCGCGACGGGCGTGACCTCCTCGACGGCGTGGACTGGACCGTCGGCCCGGGCGAGGACTGGGTGGTGCTCGGGCTCAACGGCTCCGGCAAGACCACGCTCATCCGGATCGCGGCGCTGTACGAGCATCCGAGCCGCGGCACCGTCCGGATCCTGGGCGAGACGCTCGGCCGGACCGACGTGCGCACGCTCCGCACCCGCGTGTCGCTGGTGAGCTCGGCCATGTCGGACCTCATGCGGCCGCAGCTCAGCGCCACCGACATCGTCATGTGCGGCCGCTACGCGGCGCTCGAACCGTGGTGGCACACCTACACCGATGCGGACCGCGCGCGGGCGGTGGACCTGCTGGTCGCGCAGGGCGTCGGCCACGTGGCGGACCACCCGTTCGGCACGCTGTCGTCGGGCGAGCGCCAGAGGACGCTGCTGGCGCGGGCGCTCATGAACGATCCCGGCCTGGTGCTCCTGGACGAGCCGACGGCGGGCCTGGACCTGCGAGGTCGTGAGGAGCTCGTCGACCGGCTCGACGGGTTGGCGGCACGGCGCGACGGTGCGCCGCTGGTGCTCGTCACGCACCACGTCGAGGAGATCCCGCCGAGCTTCACCCACCTGCTCGCGGTCGCCGACGGCCGTGTGGTCGACCAGGGCCCGATCGAGGACGTGCTCACCGGCGACCTGCTGTCGCGGACGTTCGGGATCCCGCTGGTCGTGGACCGCCGCGACGGCCGGTTCACGGCGCGCCGGGCCTGAGCGGGCCCAGCCGCTCGGCGCCGGTCAGGACGCCGGGGCCGGGGCCGGGGCCGGCGCCTGGCGGCGCTCCAGGAACAGGATCGTGCGGGGACCGAGCTGGACGGTGCCACCG
>JAEZAI010000032.1 GCA_023427825.1 Actinomycetes bacterium | reverse complement strand
ACCTGGGCCAGCACGCGGGCGAGGGAGAGGACGGGGGAGAGGGTGCCGGGCCGGTCCTCGTGCTCGCCGACACCGTGCGCCTCCTGGCGGAGGTCCCGGCGCTCGTGGGCGACGACGCGGCGGCAGGGCCGGTGCGACCCGTGGCGCTCGCGGCTCGCGTCGACGAGGGTTCCGGCCTGCCGTACGGCGGCGGTCTGCCCGGCGTCCTGTCGCTGCCCCGAGCCGGAACCGCCGAGCGCGACGCGCTGCTGGCGTGGTGGTCGGCCCGGGCGGGGGAGGCGGCGCGCGCCACCGAGGGTGACCACCGCTCGGCGCTCGACGGGCTCTGGCGGGACCTGCCGGCCGGCACCGCCGTGGACCTGGTCACCGACCCGTCGTACCGGCTGTCGGTCCGCACCTCGGACGTGGTGGAGCTCGCCGAGGGCCCCTCCGGCGAGCCGCTGGTCGGCGGCGGACCGCTGCGCCTCGTGGAGCTGGACGGACTCGATCCCGAGCGGCCCTGGTGGTGGGCCGAGCCCGGTGGCACGCCGCGGCGCCGCTCCAGCACGTCGCCCGCCCTGCGGCACCTGCTGCACCGGGCGGCCGACGAGGTCAGCGCTGCGGTGAACGGGGCCGATGCTGACGCTGTCGGGACCGCGGGGGAGGAGCCGGATCTCGCCGGCGTGCCGGTGACGCCGGCGCTGCGCCGATGGTTCCGCACCGAGCTGGCGGCAGGGCGCCGGCCGCCCAACCCGCTCGAGCGCGGCGAGGCCGGCGCGTTCCTGGACGCGCTCGCGGGTCCGGGCCGTCCGGACGGCTCGGGCGTGTCGCTCGCCGCCGACCTGGTGCTCGAGGACCGTCCCGACGTGGCGGCGGCCTTCCCGGCGCCGCGATGGGCGGACCGCGACGCGTTCGTCCGCTGGCTGTGGACGCACGGGATCCGCGAGCGCGCGATCGGACTCGCGGTCCTGCCCGACCGTCCGGTCCGGCGCGAGACGGTCGCCACCACCCGGCCGCGCGCCGGCGGCGTGAACCTGGTCGGGTACCTGGACGGCGACCTCGGCCTCGGCGTCGCGGCCCGCCACCTGCGCACCGCCCTGAAGTCCGCCGGCGTGGAGGTGACGAGCGTCCCGTACGACCGGACCAGCAGCCGTCGTCACGCCGTCGACGGCGTGCAGCGGTTCGAGGCGCCGCACGCGGTGAACCTCCTGATGATCACGCCGGACCAGCTGCCCTACTTCGTCGCCGACGTCGGGCCGGCGTTCCTGGCCGGCCGTCGCAACATCGGGCTCTGGTACTGGGAGACCGACGTGCTCACCGAGCGCCAGCTGTCGTCGTTCGGCCACGTGGACGAGGTGTGGGCGTCGACCCGCTACCTGGCCGACGTCTTCGGCCGCTACGACCGGGTGCCGGTCTCGCTCGTGCCGGTGCCGCTCGAGTTCGAGGACCCCGAGGTCGTGCCCGGCGACCGGGAGCGCCTGGGCCTCGACGACCGGTTCACCGTCCTGTTCTCGTTCGACTTCCTGTCGGTGATGGAGCGCAAGAACCCGATCGGCCTGGTCGAGGCGTACCGGCGTGCGTTCGGCCCCGACGACGGCGCACGGCTGATCCTGAAGTCGATCAACGGCGAGGTGTTCCCCGAGCAGCTGGAGCGCCTCCTCGACGTCGTCGGCGACCGGGCCGACATCGAGGTGTGGGACCGGTACCTGGACGCACGGGACCGCCTGGCGCTGGTCGCCGTGGCCGACTGCTACGCGTCGCTGCACCGGTCAGAGGGCCTGGGCCTGACCATGGCGGAGGCGATGTCGGTCGGCACGCCGGTGGTGGCGACCGCATATTCGGGCAACCTCGACTTCATGGGTGACGGCGACGCGCTGCTGGTGCCGGCCACCGAGGTGGAGATCGGACCGGGCCAGTTCTACCCGGCCGACGGGCACTGGGCGGACCCCGACCTGGACGCCGCCGGGGCCGCGTTGCGCCGTCTGGCCGACGAACCGGCGCTCCGCGAGGAGCTCGCCGTGCGTGGGCGGTCCGCGCTCGAGGAGTTCCGCATCGAGCGGGTGGGCATGATCGCGGCGCGGCGCCTGCGTGAGCTAGGACTTGTCGGATGAGGACGCGGATCAAGCAGCTCGTGCGCTCGGCGCTGTCGCCCCTGCTGCGGTGGATGTCGGCGCAGCTCGCCGTGCTCGACGCCCGCCTGGTGGACCTCCAGTCGGGTCAGGACGACCTCGCCCGCCTGAACCGGGCCGTGATCGAGGCCCACAGCTCCGAGATCGACGTGATCGGGCGTGAGCTGGCGCAGCAGCGCCTGCTCCTGGAGTCGCTCGAGCTGCGCCAGGCCGAGCTGATCGCCGAGGTGCGCGCCCGCACCGCCGACGGCGTGGGCGACGCCCGCCTGGTCGACTGACCGGGATGGGTGGGGTCGCGGTCGACCTGCGGGCGCTGCAGGCACACGAGCACGCCGTCCGCGGCATCGGGCGCTACACGCTGCAGCTGATCCGGGAGATCGAGCGCATCGACCCCACCGCGCTGCGCGTGCTGGTGGCCGACCCGATGCTGCCGATGCACGCGGAGATGCTGCGGCTGCTGCCGACCGGAAAGGTCCGCCGCAGCGACGACATCGAGCTCGACGCGGACCCGCCGGCGGTGTTCCACGTGACCAGCCCGTTCGTGGAGGCGGTGTCGGAGGTGACCCTGCTGCCGCCGTGGATCGGCCCGTCCACCGGCATCGTCGCCACCGCGTACGACCTGATCCCGGCCCGGTTCCCCGAGGTCTACCTGCGCGACCCGGTCGCCGAGGTCGGCTACCGCCAGCGCCTCGCCTTCCTGCGCTCCTGCGACCGCGTGCTGTCCATCTCGGACGCGACGAGCCGCGACCTGGTCGAGCTCGGTCACGTGCCCGAGGCCCGGGTGGTCACCGTGCACGGCGGCGTCGACGACGTGTTCACACCCGGCGACCGTCCGCCCGAGGAGATCCTCCGCCGGCTCTCGTCGCTGCTACCGGCCCACACCACTCCAGCGGGGTACCTGCTGTGCCCGAGCGGCGTGGAGTGGCGCAAGAACCTGGACCGCCTGCTGCAGGCGTGGTCCGCGGTGGACCCCGAGCTGCGACGCCGCTTCCCGCTCGTGGTGCAGTGCCACGTGGAGCCGTCCGCCCGCGAGTCGCTCGAGGCCCGGGCCCGGGCGCTCGGCATCGCTGACGACGTCGCGCTGACCGGGGCGGTGTCGGAGTCCGTGCTGGTCGAGCTCTTCCGGGGCGCCCGTGCCGTGGTGTTCCCGTCGCTGTACGAGGGACTGGGCCTACCGGTGCTCGAGGCCCGCCGCTGCGGCACCGCCGCGGTGGTGGGCGACAACTCGTCGCTGCGGGAGCTGGTCGAGGACCCGCGGGCGCGCTTCGACGCCACCGACGTGGCCGACATCGCCCGCGTGGTCACGCACGTGCTCGACGACGACGGGTTCCGCGCCGAGCTGGTGGCCCAGCCGATCCCGTCCCGCTTCGAGTGGCCCGAGGTCGCCCGCCGCGTGCTGCGGGAGTACGACGCGCTCCAGCGTCGTCCCGCGCTCGCCGTGCGCTCGCCCCGCTCGCGCCTGGCGATCGCGTCGCCGGTGCCGCCGCAGCTCAGCGGCCCGTCGGCCTACATGGTCCACCTGCTGGAGCACCTCCCCCGGTACTGCGACGTCACGCTGTTCACCAGCATCGAGCCGGGCGTCGCAGAGGTGCCCGACGGGGTCCGGGTCGAGCGCCTGCGGGACCTGGCGCTGATCGAGCGCATCGAGGGCCGCTTCGACGAGGTCGTGTACTTCCTCGGCAACAGCCAGCACCACATCCACGAGGAGCGGATGCTGGCCCGACGTCCCGGCGCCGTGTTCCTGCACGACGCGCGGCTGACGATCCTCTACTCCGAGATGGCGCGGCGCCACCCGGAGCTGCTGCCCGAGGGGTTCGGCGCCGCGCTGCACCGCATGTATCCGGGTCGCTACCCCGCGCCGATGGGCGGCGCCGGCTACCTCCCGTTGCCCGAGGAGCTCCTGTTCGGCGTGCTGATGGTGGCCGACGTGGCCAGGGTGGCCACGCGGATGTTCGTGCACTCCGAGCACGCCGCCGACCTGGTCGAGCTCGACTGCGCCCGCCGGCCCGAGGTGCTGTTCTCGATCCCGTCGCCGGTGCTGGACGACCTGGCGGCCGAGCGGGCGGCCCGGGCCGGCGCCTGGCGACCCACCGTCACGTCGTTCGGGTTCGTGAGCCCCGCCAAACGCAGCGAGGTGCTGCTCGCCGCCATGGCCGAGGTGCCCGATGCCGAGCTGGCGCTCGTGGGGCACTCGGGCGAGGAGTTCCTGGACGCGCTGCGGGCCAACTCCCACGAGCTGGGCATCGGCGATCGGGTGACGGTCACGGGCAAGGTCACCGACGAGGAGTACCGGGAGTGGCTGGGACGCAGCACGATCGCCGTGCAGCTGCGCCTGTCCACCAACGGCGAGTCCTCCGCGTCGGTGGCCGAGACGCTGGCCGCCGGCATCCCGACCGTGGTGACCGACATCGGCACGTTCGCCGAGTACCCCGACGACGTGGTCGTCAAGGCACCCCTCGACCTGGACACGCACGGCTTGGCCGAGCTGCTGGCCGGCCTGCTCGCCGACGAGGACCGGCTCGCCGCGCTGTCCGCCGCGGGGCGCGCCTACGCCGTCGGCAACACCTACGACGCGGCGGCGCGTCGACTGGTCGAGGGGCTGCTGGGCTCGCCCGCCCGGCGCCGGGTGTGACCGGCGCACTGGGGGAGTTCCGGGGATCTGCTGGTAGAACTGGACGTGTGAAGGGACTGATCCTCTCCGGCGGCGCCGGCACGCGCCTGCGGCCGATCACCCACACGAGCGCCAAGCAGCTCGTGCCGGTCGCCAACAAGCCGATCCTGTTCTACGGCATCGAGGACATGGTCGAAGCAGGGATCACCGACATCGGGATCATCACCGGCGAGACCGGCGACGAGGTCATGGAGGCCGTCGGCGACGGGTCCGAGTTCGGGGCCAAGGTCACCTACATCCCGCAGGAGGAGCCGCTCGGGCTGGCCCACTGCGTGCTCATCGCCAAGGACTTCCTGGGGGACGACGACTTCGTCATGTACCTCGGCGACAACATGCTCCAGCAGGGCCTGGTCGACTTTGTCGCCACGTTCGAGGAGGACCGCGAGCGGGCCAACACGCCGACCCTCCACGAGGAGGTCGTGCCGCCCGCCGCACAGATCCTGCTGTGCCCCGTCCCCGACCCGCACCGCTTCGGTGTGGCGGAGGTGGACGACCAGGGACACGTGGTGCGGCTGGTCGAGAAGCCGGCGGACCCGCCCTCGGACCTGGCGCTCGTGGGTGTGTACCTGTTCACCCCGGCCATCCACACCGCGGTCGAGGCCATCGAGCCGTCGCCCCGCGGCGAGCTGGAGATCACCGACGCCATCCAGTGGCTGATCGACCACGGCCACCGGGTCCGCCACGACCGCCTGACCGGGTGGTGGCTCGACACCGGCAAGAAGGATCCGTTGCTCGAGTCCAACCGGCGCGTGCTCGAGACGCTGGAGCCCCGGGTCGACGGCCGGGTGGACGAGCGCTCCGTGCTCGACGGCCGCGTGGTGATCGAGGAGGGCGCGGAGGTGCTCGACTCGCACATCCGCGGACCGGCCGTCATCGGCGCCGGCACGCGCATCGAGCGCACGTACGTGGGGCCGTTCACTGCGATCGCCTCGGACTGCGTGGTCACGGACTCCGAGATCGAGCACTCGGTCGTGCTCGAGCGGGCCACGATCTCCGGCGTCCCCCGGCTGACCGACTCGCTGATCGGCCGCGACGCCACCGTCCGTCGTTCGGCAGGCCGGCCGGCCGCCACACGCCTCATGATCGGCGACGACTGCACGATCGACCTGCTCTGACCGACGGCCAGCAGCACGACCACCAGCCCGCCAGCGACGAGGGACAGCCAGCCCCATGCCCGACGTGAACCCATCCGACGTGATCGACGGCGTGTACGTCGTGACGCCCAACCTCTTCGGCGACGACCGCGGCTACTTCGTCGAGACCTACCGCCGCCAGTGGTTCCCGGGCGGACGCGAGATGGTGCAGGCCAACCGGGGCAACCGCGTGGCCGGCTGCATCGTCGGACTGCACTACCACCTGCACCAAGCCGACTACTGGTACGTGCCGTTCGGCCACGCCCGCGTGGTCCTGCACGACCTGCGCCAGGGCAGCCCGACCGACGGCGCCACGCAGATGATCGACCTCGGCGAGGTCGACGGGGGCCCGAACGAGCACCTGGGCGTGTACATCCCGCCGGGGGTGGCCCATGGGTTCGCGTCTATCACCGACATGACGAGCACGTACCTGGTCGACAGCTACTACAACCCGGCCGACGAGTTGGGCGTGGCCTGGGACGACCCCGCCATCGGCGCCGACTGGGGTGTGACGGACCCGATCCTGTCCGACCGCGACCGTGCCAACCCGCGCCGCGCCGACATCGAGCCCATGTGGCAGCCCCACGCCTCGCTCCGCACCTGATCGAGAGGGAAGGACCGTGCGACTCTTCGTGACCGGCGGCGCCGGCTTCATCGGATCCAACTACGTCCGGCACGTGCTGGGCACCACCGACGACTCGGTGACGGTGTTCGACGCCCTCACCTACGCGGGCAACCGGGCCAACCTCGCCGAGTTCGACGACGACCCCCGGTTCGCGTTCGTCCACGGCGACATCTGCGACCGCGCCGCGGTCGCCGCGGCCCTCCCGGGCCACGACGCCGTCGTGCACTTCGCGGCCGAGAGCCACGTGGACCGATCGCTGCTCGACCCCGACGTGTTCGTCCGGACCAACTGCTCCGGCACGAACGTCATGTGCGACCTCGCCGTCGAGGTCGGCGTCGAGCGGTTCCTGCACATCTCGACCGACGAGGTGTACGGCTCGATCGACGAGGGGTCGTTCAGCGAGACCGACCGCCTGAGCCCGCGATCGCCGTACAGCGCGGCGAAGGCGGGGTCGGACCTGATCGCGCTGGCGTACCACGAGACCCACGACCTGCCGGTCGTCGTCACCCGGTCCTCCAACCAGTTCGGGCCGTACCAGTTCCCCGAGAAGCTGATCCCGTTCTTCGTGACGTCGTTGCTGCAGGGCCGCAACGTGCCGCTCTACGGCGACGGGCTCAACGTGCGGGACTGGCTCTACGTGCTGGACAACTGCGCCGGTGTGGACCTCGTGCTGCGCCAGGGCACGGTCGGCGAGATCTACAACATCGGCGCGGGCAACGAGCTCACCAACCGGGTGATCACCGACCGCCTGCTCGCGATCCTGGGCAAGGACGAGTCCTCGGTCACCTACGTGGAGGATCGCAAGGGCCACGACCGCCGCTACTCGATCCGGACCGACAAGGTGCGGGAGCTCGGCTGGGCGCCGGCGAAGGACTTCGAGTCGGCCCTCGAGGAGACCGTCGCGTTCTACGTCGACCACCCCGAGTGGTGGCAGCCGCTGCTCGAGCGCGTCCGCAACCGCTGAGCCCCACGGGAGGGAACCCCACGTGCGCATCGTCGTCACCGGCGCCAACGGACAGCTCGGGACGGAGGTCGTGCAGCTGCTCGACGCCGCGCACCACCACGAGGTGCTCGGCCTGGACCTGCCCGACCACGACCTGACCGATCGGGACCACGTGCTCGGCGTGCTCACGTCGTTCCAGCCCGACGCGGTGATCCACGGCGCGGCCTTCACGGCCGTCGACGCCTGCGAGGAGCAGGTCGACACCGCGTACCGGGTCAACTGCGGCGCCACCCGCTTCGTGGCGGACGGCGCCCGCCGGGTCGGTGCCCACGTCGTCTACGTCAGCACCGACTACGTGTTCGACGGCACCAAGGCGACGCCCTACGTCGAGTGGGACACCCCGAACCCGCAGTCGGTGTACGGCCGCACCAAGCTGGGCGGCGAGATGGAGATCGACCCAGGATGGTCGATCGCCCGGACATCGTGGGTGTGCGGCTACCACGGCGCCAACATGGTGAAGACGCTCCTGCGGCTCGCGGAGGAGCGCGACACGCTGAGCTTCGTCGACGACCAGGTCGGGCACCCGACCTTCGCCGGCGACCTGGCGCAGATGGTCGTCAAGCTGGCCGTGGAGCGCGTGCCCGGCACGTTCCACACGACCAACCACGGTGCGGTCAGCTGGTGGGAGTTCGCCCGTGAGGTGTTCTCGGCCGCGGGTCACGACCCGGAGCGGATCCTGCCGATCACCACCGACGAGCTCGATCCGCCCCGGCCGGCGCCCCGACCGGCGAACTCGGTGCTCGAGAACCTGGCCTGGCGCCTGCACGGCTTCACG
>JAEZAI010000617.1 GCA_023427825.1 Actinomycetes bacterium | reverse complement strand
CGTGGTGGACGCCGTGTGCGGGTCGAAGTGGGGGAGCACGTACTGCGAGAACAGCTCGTAGCTCCGCTTGGTGGCCTCGGGGTTCGCCCACTCGTGCGCCTGCAGGAGCAGCGTGCCGAAGCCGCCGTTCGACTCGTCGACCAGGTGCTGGACCAGCTCGATCGCGGCGTCGGGCGTGCCGATCACCGCCGCCCCCGAGTTCATCAGCGTGTCGACGATCGTCTCGATCGGCGCGTCGGGGAAGATCGGCAGGGCCGCCACCTCCCGGAAGTAGCGGGCGTAGTCGGCCAGGCCGTACTGGACGTCGGCGATCGCCTGCTCCCGGCTCTCGGCCAGGTGCATCATCGTCACGAGCCGCCACTGCCGCCGGTCGGCGACGTGGCCGAACTGCTCGCTGCGCTCCTCCATGACGCTCCAGGCGGCGCCGAGCATGTCGATGCCGGCCCGCTGGGTGGCGCCGATCGACAGGAGCGAGCAGCCGAACCGGCCGGCGGCCCGGGGGCCGGAGGGCGAGATCATCGCCGCGACGGCGACCTCGGGGTGCGGGTGCGTGTACGGCCGGAGGTGCAGGCGGGCGTCCCGGAGCGTGAACCACTCGGACTCGTGGGTGACGGGCTCGTCGGAGCGCAGCAGGCGGAGGATGATCTCGAGCGCCTCCTCCATGCGGGCGCGCTGGTCGGCGGGGTCGATGCCGAGCATGAAGGCGTCGGACGGCAGGGCGCCCGGCCCGACGCCGAGCTTCACCCGGCCGCGGGTCATGTGGTCGAGCTGGACGATGCGCTGCGCCGTCATCAGCGGGTGGTGGTACGGCAGCGAGACCACGCCGGTGCCCAGGTCGATGTGCTTGGTCCGCTCCGCCGCGGCGGCGATGAAGACCTCGGGCGAGGCGATGATCTCGAAGCCCCCGGAGTGGTGCTCGCCGATCCAGGCCTCGTGGAACCCGATGTGGTCGAGGTGCTCGATGAGCTGGAGGTCGCGCTCCAGGGCGAGGGTCGGGTTCTGCCCGTTCGGGTGGAACGGGGCCATGAAGATGCCGCAGCGCAGGGGCCAGTCCATGGCGCACGACCCTACTTGACCGCCCGGTCAAGTGCGACCGGTGTCACAGCCTGGGGGCAGCCGTCGGGATCTGCGGGTGCCAGCGGACAACCCTTGTCCGGGCGCGACCCCCATATCCCGGTCGGGTCAGTCGAGGAGGTCGGGTTCCTCGGCGACGATCCACGAGTACAGCGGGTGGAAGCTGAACGCACCGGCCACCTCGGTCCCGACCTGCGAGCGGGTGAGCTCGGCGGTCTCGGGGTCGATCTCGATGGGCTTGCCGGCTGCCATGGCCATCAGCTGCGCCTCGCAGCTGCGGTCCGCCGTGATGAACCACCACGCCGCGGAGTCCACGGTCGTGCCGACGGTCAGCAGACCGTGGTTGCGCAGGATCGCCAGCTTCCTGTCGCCGAGCGCCTCGGCGATGCGCCGACCCTCGGACGTGGCCTCGACGACGCCCGTGTAGTCGTCGAACACGGCCTGGTCGCCGTAGAACGCGCAGGCGTCCTGCGTGATCGGGGCCAGGGTCTGGCCGAGCGTGGAGAAGCTGCGCCCGTTGACCGCGTGCGAGTGCGCCGCGGCGACGATGTCGGGCCGGGCCTGGTGCACCTGGGAGTGGATGGCGAAGGCCGCCACGTTGACGGGCCAGTCGCCCTCGACGACCGTCCCCGCGTGGTCGACGCAGATCAGGTCCGACACCCGGATCTGGCGGAAGCTCATGCCGAACGGGTTCACCCAGAACCGGTCGGCGTGCTCGGGGTCACGGGCGGTGATGTGGCCGGCGACGCCTTCACCGAACCCGAAGCGTCCGAACAGCCGGAACGACGCGGCCAGGCGCTCCTTGAGGTACCGGCGTTCGTCCTCCTTGTCGGCGTGGACGGGGAACGTGAACTGCTGCGGTCGGGAGGTGTCGGGTCGCGCCATGGGTCCCAGGGTACGTCGGGACGAAGGGGCGGACCTCAGGGGCGGAAGCAGTCCACGACGTCGACCCAGAAGCGCTCCAGGTGCGGACGCAGCGTGCTCGGGGTCCTGCCGAGCCGCACGACGACCAGGTCGAGCGCCGGCACGCAGCAGATCATCTGGCCCTCGTAGCCGTTGGCCCAGAACGTGCCGAGCTCGTCGTCGACCCGCACCCACCAGTGGTGTCCGTAGCCCCAGCCGTTCTCGGGGTCGACCGAGCGCAGGGTCCGGGCCGAGTCGACCCAGCCCTCGGGCAGGAGCCGCCGGCCGTCCCACACGCCGTCGCGGAGGTAGAGCAGGCCGAACCGGGCGAAGTCCCGCGCGGTCGCGAACAGGTAGGAGGAGCCGACCCAGGTGCCGGCCGCGTCGCACTTGGCGGTGGCGCTGCGCATGCCCAACGGGTCGAGCAGCCGGTCCTGCAGGAACCCGGTGACGGCGGCCGCGCCGGCCTGTGCGCCGTCGTCACGCCCGGCGGCCAGGCTCCCGACCAGCCGCGACAGGATGTTCGTCGTGCCGCTCGAGTAGTTGAAGTGCGTCCCGATCGGGTGCTCGAGCGGGAGCCCTGCGGCGAAGTGCGCCATGTCGTCCGCGCCGGCGCCCCAGAGCATCTCCAGGCAGTCCGACGCGGTGTCGTCCACGTAGTCCTCGACGAAGTGCAGCCCGAGCGCATCGCGAGCAGGTCCTCGACGGTGATCGCGTGGCGCGGGTCCGTCGGGTCGGCCCACTCGGGGACCGTCGCCGGCGCCGACGGGTCGAGGCGTCCGTCGCCGACCAGCATCCCGAGCAGTGCGTGCGTGACGGACTTGGCCATGGACCACGAGATCAGCGTGGTGTCCCGGTCGACGCCCGGTCCGTAGCGCTCGGCCACGAGCCGGCCGCCCTGCACGGCCACGAAGGCCAGCGACCTCTCGAGCTCGGGCGTGGACTCCACGGCGAACACCGGGTCCAGCAGCGCGGCCAGGCGCTCGGGGTCGCCGGTGCGCTGCTCGCCGTCGGGCCACTCGTCCGCCGGCCAGGGGACCCCGACGGGTTGACCGGGGAGCGGGACGACGGGGCCGGCGGGGGTCATCGCAGGCTCAGGCGAGCGGGCGGCCGAACGGCAGGGAGTCCTGCCACGTGGAGAGGAACGCCTCGGCCCGGTACGCGGCGCCCAGGTACGGGCCCTCGTCGTGACCGGCCACCTCGGTGGAGATCGTCCGGAC
>JAEZAI010000570.1 GCA_023427825.1 Actinomycetes bacterium | reverse complement strand
GCGCTGGAGTCCGCGTCCGAGCACCCCATCGCCCGGGCGATCGTCGAGCGTGCGACCTCGTCGACGAAGGGCGAGGGCGGGGGAGAGGGCGTCGGCGGCGCCCCGTCGGGTGTCGGGCTGCCCCCGGTCGAGGACTTCCTGAACCGGGCCGGGCTCGGCGTGACCGGCACGGTCGTGGTCGACGGATCCCGACACGCGGTGGTCGTCGGCCGGCCCGCGCACCTGGTCGACGAGGGCCTGGACCTGCCGGCCGAGTTGGCCGCGGCGCTGGACGCGCAGGGCGCGCTCGGCCGCACCGTCGTGGCCGGCGGTTGGGACGGTCGCATCCGGGTGCTGCTGGCGGTGGCCGACACCCCCAAGGAGAGCTCCGCCCAGGCGGTGGCCGAGCTGCGGTCGCTCGGCCTGGAGCCGGTGTTGCTGACCGGCGACGCCGAGGCCCCCGCCCGGGCGGTGGCGGCGCAGGTCGGCATCGAGCGGGTGGTGGCCGGCGTGCTGCCCGAGGGCAAGGTCGACGAGGTGCGCCGCCTGCAGGAGCAGGGCCGGGTCGTCGCCATGGTCGGCGACGGGGTGAACGACGCGGCCGCGCTGGCGTCGTCGGACCTCGGCATCGCCATGGGCACCGGCACCGACGCGGCCATGGAGGCCTCGGACCTGACGCTCGTGACCGGCGACCTGCGGGCGGCCCCCGACGCCGTCGAGCTGTCCCGGCGGACGCTCGGCACGATCAAGGGCAACCTGTTCTGGGCGTTCGCCTACAACGTCGCCGCGCTGCCCGTGGCCGCCATGGGCTGGTTGAACCCGATGCTCGCCGGCGCCGCCATGGCGTTCTCGAGCCTGTTCGTGGTCACGAACTCGCTGCGCCTGAAGCGGTTCCGGCCGTCCCGGGACGTGCCGTCGGGTCGTGCTCGACCGTGAACGTCACCTCCTGGCCGAACGCGATCTCCAGGTTGTGGCCGTCGGGGTCCACCACGATCCCGTAGTAGCCGGCGGGCGGCCCCGAGTCGTGCGGCCCGGCGGTCACGAACCCCTCGGCCACGGCCGCGGCCATGCGCCGGTCCACCTCGTCGCGTGAGTGCACGCCGATGCCCAGGTGGTTCCAGCCGCCGAGCGGCGCGGTGACCCGGGTCTCGAGCAGGACGATCACGAACGGCCGGGTGTGATCGGTGATCCACGCCACTCGCACGCCGTCGGAGCTCGTTCGGCGGTGCACGGGTGTCATGTCGGCGTAGCGCTCGTAGAAGGCGAGGCTCCGGTCCAGGTCCGACACCTGCAGCGCGATGTGGGTGAACCCGTGGTCCGGGTGGACGACGTCAGGATCCGACACGACCCGACGCTATCGGTTGGTCCGCCTCGAACGGCCGAGGGCGCAGGGCGTCGTCACGCAGAGCGGTGCCGATCGGCACCTCCCTGCATGACCGAGCGGACGTGGCGCCGGTCAGCCCAGCAGGTTGGACATCGTGTCGCCGCGGCCCTCGGCGGTCTCCGTGGCGATGGTGTCCAGGAACTGCTGGCCGACCTCGCTCTCGGCCTCGTCGACCATCCGCTTGGGGATGGCGGTGATCATGTAGTCCTCGGGCAGGGCGGGCGGCGGGTCCGCGGCCAGGACCTCGGCCCGCCGGAGGAGCGCAGCCTCGATGATCGGCTCGTAGTCCTTGGCCTTCCGGGCCTGCGCGGCCTCGTCGCGCTCCGCGAACTCGGGGAGGATCTCGGTGCCGAACCGCTCGATGCTCTCCATGATGTGGTCGTGGCGGTTGTGGCCCGCCTGCAGGACGAAGATCACCTGGTCCACGCCGGCCTCCTCGTAGCGGCGCAGGAACTCCCGGATCTGGTCGGGGGTGCCGATGGCGCCGCGGAGGCCGGTCGTGTCGCCCGCCGCCACCTTGGCGCCGAGGCGCTCCTGGGCCAGCGCCACCTCGGTCTCGGCCGAGTACCCCATCTGGTCGCGGCGCTCCCGGAACTCCTGCCAGACGTCGGTCTCCGCGGGCCGGTGCTCACCGAACACGTAGAAGTGGGCCAGCGAGTAGCCGAAGAAGTTGGCGCCCTCGAGCCCGCGACGCAACGCCTCCTCCTCGTCGTCGCACAGCATCATCGGCGTGACGACGGCGACGTTCGGGTTGACCGTGTGCCCGACGGGCACGCAGCGCTCGGCCATCGTCGAGCGGTAGTCGCCCATCCAGCGGGCGGCCTCCTCGGGGTCGATGAACGCGAAGCTCAGCGCGCCCATGCCCTTCTCTGCCGCCATCAGGATCGTGTCGCGACGCGAGCACGCCACCCACAGCGGCGGGTGGGGCTGCTGCACCGGATTGGGGACGACGTTGCGTGGCGGCAGCTGCACGAACTCGCCGTCGTGGCCGGTGAAGGGCGACTCGGTCATGCAGCGCAGCGCCACCTGCAGCCCCTCGAGCCAGGCGTCGCGCTTGCGGTCGTACTCCACGCCGAACGCTCCGAGCTCCGCCTCGGAGCTCGACTCGCCGGACCCGAACTCCACCCGCCCGCCCGACAGCAGGTCGAGCGTGGCGATGCGCTCGGCCACCCGCGCCGGGTGGTTGAACTGCGGCGCGGTCAGCACGATGCCGTGGCCCAGTCGGATGCGCTCGGTCCGTTGGCTGGCCGCGGCCAGGAACAGCTCGGGCGCCGAGGAGTGGGAGTACTCCTCCAGGAAGTGGTGCTCGACCTCCCAGACGTGCTGGATGCCGAGGCGGTCGGCCAGCTCCACCTGGTCGAGGGCGTCGCGCAGCAGCCGCTCCTCGCTGTCGGCCTCCCAGGGCCTCGGCAGCTGGTGCTCGTAGAAGATCCCGAAGCGCATGTGCATCCCCCTCGGTCGCGCGTCCCCCGGCGCTCAGGCTGGCACACCCGTCGGCCCGCCCGCCGCGTCACCGCTACCTTGCGGCCCGTGAACGCCCTCGATGACTCGTTCGACCCCGCCCGCCTGTTCCGACTCGACGGACGGGTCGCCATCGTGACCGGGGCGTCCTCGGGCCTCGGCGACCGGTTCGCCCGGGCGTTGCACGGCGCCGGCGCGACGGTCGTGGTGGCGGCCCGGCGCGCCGATCGCCTCCAGGACCTGGCGTCGCAGCTGGGGGACCGGGTCGTCCCCGTCGCCACGGACCTGACCGATGCGGCCGACCGTGAGCGCCTCGTGCAGTCGGCGTTCGACGTGGCCGGCCACCTCGACGTGCTCGTCAACAACGCCGGCTACGGGGTGCCCGGTCCGGCGGAGTCGGAGACGATCGAGCAGTTCGAGCGGACGATGGACCTCAACGTGACGGCCACGTTCCACCTGGCCCAGCTGGCGGGGCGCCACATGCTCGACGCCGGCCGGGGGAGCATCGTCAACATCGCGTCGGCGCTGGGCATGGCGGCCTCCGCTCCGATCAAGGAGGTGTCGTACTGCGCCTCCAAGGGGGCGGTCGTGAACCTGACCCGCCAGCTCGGGTGCGAGTGGGGCCGCAAGGGGGTGCGCGTCAACGCGATCGCGCCGGGGTGGTTCCCGTCGGAGATGACCCAGGCCGAGATGTTCGACGACGAGGGCGGTCAGGCGTTCATCGTCCGCAACACGCCGATGGGCCGGGCCGGTGAGCTGGCCGAGCTCGACGGTGCGCTGCTCTACCTGGCCGGCGACGCCTCCACCTACGTGACCGGCCACATCCTGGCCGTCGACGGCGGCTGGCTCGCCCGCTGACGAACTTGTACGCCACGGGTCACATGGGCGACCGCCACGTACAAGTTCGACGGCCGCTGACGAACTTGTACGCCACAGGTCACATGGGCGACCGCCACGTACGAGTTCGACGGGCCTCGTCAGATGACTCGGCCGCGGAGCTGCGCGATCCGGCGCGCATAAGTCTCGACGAGGTCGCCGACCACGAGCTCGGGCTCGTCGCGCACCTCCTCGTCGAGGACGCGCATCGTCTGCCAACCCATGCGGGCCGCCGCCCGGTCCCTCGCCCGATCGCGTCGCATCGCCAGCCGGCGCTCGTGGTACCGGCGGCCGTCGATCTCGAGGATGAGCAGCGCGTCCTCCCACGCCCGGTCGGCGAAGCCCTCGCCGGGTGCGAGCGACGGGATCGGGTACTCCTTGAGCGGCGTCGGGAGCGAAGTCGGGAGCAGCAGGTCGTCGGTCTGCCGCTCGAGCGTGCTCCGGTCGACGGATCCCGTGGCGACGCGGTCGTCGAGGAGCTCGCCGAGCACGGCGATGTTGCGGCGGCCGCGGTGGTTGACCTGCCGGAACACCCGGGCGATCGCTCCGGGCGTCACCAGCCTGGTCGTGATCGTCGACTGGTCGAGCACCCACTCCATGCGTGGGCGTGAGAAGACCGACGACACGTCGACGATGCCGCGGGCGAGCGTCGTCGTCGGGATCCCCGCTACGTCCACCATGTGCTCGGGGTGCTGACCCACGAGGCGGTGGACGAGGATGCCCGGGTGGTTCGCCCGCCGGCCGGGCGGCACCGAGACGATGGGTTCGTCGAGGGGGATGTTGGGCACCCCGTGCAGGTGGAGGCACGACTCGTGGCTGGCCCGGGAGCCCGGCCCGACGGACAGGACGGCCGCCCGGATCTCGCGCCCGAACGACGCTGGCGTCGCGGTGAACCGGTACACCCCGTGACGGATCGGGACGATGACACCCGACGTCGCGGCCCGGTGGATCACCCGCCGGTCGATGCCGTCGGCACACGCCTGGTCGAGTGAGAACACGCCGTCCTGCTCGGCGGCGATGGCGGCCATGACGGCCAGGTCGTCGATCCCCATGGGCGGAGCGGACCATCGGCGCCGGTGCCGGGGCAATGGGGATCGGTCCCCGTTGACAGCGGTGACGGGACCCCCACCCGTCGAACTTGTACGCCACACGCCAGATGGCGGCCCCTCACGTACAAGATCGACGGAGGTGAGCCAACTTGTACGCCTGGCGCCACATGGGCGACCGCCACGTACAAGTTCGGCGGGCGGCGTCGGGGCGTGCGCCGGGCGGGTGTGCGCTATTTCGGCGCGGCGCCGGGCGAGGCGGGAGAGCGGAGGCTCAGTCGGCGGCGACCGCGGGGACCGCGGGGGAGCCCCGGAACGGGGCGGGGTCGCCCGGCTTCGGGTAGATCGACCGGCTCCACGACATCATCTTCGCCAGGTTGTCGGTGATCGGCTTCCAGGTGGCGGCGTCCCAGCCGTCGGCCCGACCGACGACCGTCATGTCCGTCTCGATGTGGATCAGCGCCGGGATCTCGGTGAGCTCCAGGGCCTTGACCGCCTCGCGGTCCGGGTCGCAGAACGTCAGGATCCGGTCGGCCCAGGGGCCCAGGAACGACTTGGCGTCCTCCTCGCCGGCCGTGACCAACCAGGCCACGCGGCAGTCGGCGCCCTCGAACTCGGTGAGGATGCGCGCGGCCGTCGGAAGGATCCAGGAGCTCTCGTACTCGTACGGATCGATGGCCACGAGCACCAGGTGGAAGAGCGAGGTGAGCTCCTCCATGGTGCGCTCCTCACCGCCGATGGGGTGGAGCACGAGGTCAGCCGGCACGGTCGTCATCGGGGCGGAAAAGTAGCGCGACCCACGCGCCGCACGACAGATGAGCGCCGGCCCACGACGGATGGACCCGCAGCGGCGGTGCGTAGAGTTGCGGCCATGCACCCCATCGAGCGCCTCCGGTTCGTGGCCCGCTCCCAGGGTGCGCCCGCGGACCTGCTGGTCGAGGAGTCGGCGATGGCGCTCGGCGCGTTCCGCGACGACCCGGCCGGCCTGGTGGCCGCCTGCCGTCGCATCATCGACCGCCAGCTCACCTGCGGACCGCTGTGGTGGCTCTGCGCCCGCATCCTGTGCGCCCCCGAGCCCATGGCCGAGGCCCGGGCAGCGGTCGAGGAGCTCAACGACGACCCGACGCCTCGCCGGCTCGCCGCCGCGCTGCCCGACGACGCCACCGTCGTGGTGCTCGGGGACCCCGAGGTCACCGCCGCCGGGCTGGCCCGACGGGGCGACGTGCAACCGATCGTGGTGGACGTCGACGGCAGCGCGCTCGACGTCGTCCGCCGCCTCGAGCGCGCCGACGTCCTCGCCGACGCGGTGCCCGCCCGCTCGGTGTCCGTCGCGGTGGACCGCGCCGATCTGGTCCTGCTCGAGGCCTTCGCCGTCGGGCCCACCACGGCGCTCGTGCCCGCCGGGTCCCGCGCCGCCGCAGCCGTGGCCCGCCAGGCCCCCGTGCCGGTGTGGCTGGTCGTCGGCGTCGGCCGGCTGATGCCCGCCCGCATGTGGGACGCCCTGCTCGGACGCTGGTCCTCGTCGGTCGACGCCTTCGACGCCGCCGAGGAGGAGCTGGCGCTCGACCTCGTCGACCTGATCGCCGGTCCCGACGGTCCCGTCGAGGTGGCCGAGGGCCTGCGCGCCACCGACTGCCCGGTCGCACCCGAGCTGTTCCGCCTGGCCGGCTGACTCGCCGGGCTTCACCGGCCTCGGCCTGACGGCACGGACCCGTGCACGCACGCCGGACACGCCTGCCGAGCGCGACCCGGCCGCCTCGCCTCGACCGCTCGCATGACGATCGGGACAGGGCACTAGGGTCCGGGCCATGGGACAGATGGTCGAATTCCCCTCGAACGGATCCAGCGCGCAGGGCTGGTTCGCCCCGTCGGCCACCGGGTCCGGCCCCGCGGTCCTGGTCATCCAGGAGTGGTGGGGGCTCGTGCCTCACATCAAGGAGGTCGTGGACCGGTTCGCAGCGGAGGGCTTCACGGCCCTCGCCCCCGACCTGTACCACGGCGAGACGACCACCGAGCCGGACGAGGCCGGCAAGCTCATGATGGCGCTCAACCTGGAGCAGGCGGCCAAGGACCTCCGGGGTGCCATCGCCTTCCTGAAGGACAACGAGGCCACCAGCAGCGACGGCGTCGGCGTCATCGGGTTCTGCATGGGTGGCGGGCTGGCGCTCGTCGTCGCCTGCAACGAGTCCCAGGACGTGGTCGCCTGCGCCCCCTTCTACGGGCTCATCCCGTGGGAGGGCGCCGCGCCCGACTACTCCAAGCTGTCGGGTCCGGTCCGCGGCCACTACGCCGAGAACGACGACTTCTTCTCGCCGGCGCTCGTCACGGCGCTCGAGGCGGACCTGCGCGAGACGTACGGCAAGGACGCCGTGCTCGAGGTGCACCCCGACGTCGACCATGCGTTCTTCAACGACCACCGGCCCGAGGTGCACTCGCCCGAGGAGGCCGACAAGGCGTTCGCCGACACGGTCGAGTTCTTCCGCACCGCCGTCCGCTGACGGCGTCCTCGTCGGTCCGCCAGTCCGGCGCGTGCGCGTCCTCATCGTCACCAACGACCTGCCGCCGCAGGTCGGGGGCATCCAGTACTACGTCGACCAGCTGGCCCGCGGGCTCGCCGCCGCCGGCGACGAGGTCACCCTGTACGGCTCCACGCCCCGGCCGGGCACGGCCGACGAGGACTGGCGGGTCCACGACGCCGCCGCGCCGTTCGCCGTGGTCCGGGAGGCGACGTCGGTGCTGCTGCCGACGCGCCGTGTGCTGCGCCACACCGTCGAGCTGATCGAGGCGACGCGCGCCGAGGTCGTCGTGTTCGGCGCGACCGTGCCGCTCGCGTTCATGGGCGGCGCCATCCGCCGCCGCACCGGCGTGCCGAACGTGTGCTGGACGCACGGGCTCGAGGTCTCGGCGGTCCGCATGCCCGGCAGCGGGCCCGTGTTGCGGCGGATCGGGCGCAACACGTCAGCGATCACCTACGTCTCGCACTGGTGCCGGGACCTGCTGTCGCCGGCGTTCGGCACCGACGTCGTCTCGGAGCTGCTGCCCCCGGGGATCGACCCGGCGGCGTTCCACCCCGGCGTCGACGGCACCGCGGTCCGCGAGCGCCACGGTCTGGGCGACCGCCCGGTGGTGGTGTGCGTGTCGCGCCTGGTCGCCCGCAAGGGTCAGGACCAGCTGATCCGTGCGCTGCCCGAGCTGCGACGGCGGGTATCGGGCACCGCGCTCCTGATCGTCGGCGGCGGCCCCCACCGGGAGGCGCTGGAGCAGCTGGCGCGGGACCAGGGCGTGGCCGACCACGTCGTGTTCACCGGCATCGTCGACGAGGACGAGCTCCCGGCCCACTACGCGGCGGGCGACGTGTTCGCGATGCCGTGCCGGGAGCGGCGCGGCGGGTTCGAGGTCGAGGCGTTCGGCATCGTGTTCATCCAGGCCCAGGCGGTCGGCGTGCCGGTGGTGGCCGGTGACATCGGGGGTGTCCCCGACGCGGTCGGCGGCGCAGAGGGGGACCCGGCGGGCGGCGTGCTGGTCGACGGCACGGACCCGGCGGCGGTCACCGAGGCGGTCGGCGGCCTGCTCGAGGATCGCGCGCTCGCCCGGGAGCTGGGGGAGCGGGGCGCGCGGCGGGTGGCCGAGCGGTTCACGTGGTCGGCGAGGACCGATCAGCTCCGCGCGCTGCTGGCCCGCTCGGTCGCCGACGCCCGCGCCTGACCCCCGCTCTGTCCAAAAGGGGGCACCCGTTCGGG
>JAEZAI010000252.1 GCA_023427825.1 Actinomycetes bacterium | reverse complement strand
GCCGTCCGCCGGTCAGACCGAGCGGCGGACGGCCACGGGGGCCACCTGGGAGCGGCGGACGAGCAGCGCGCCCATCCCCGCCTCGAGCAGCTGCCGCTTCAGTCGTGGCGAGTCCGCCAGGACCTCGAGGCGCCGCTCGGCCCGGAAGAAGCGCTCCGCCAACGAGCGGAGCGCCTCGACCTCGCACTGCTCGAGGCGTTCGGGGCCGAACAGCTCGAGCGTGGTGGTGACCTGGCGCAGCGGCGGGCGCGTGAGCGCGAGCTCCTGCTGCACCGGGGTGTCGAAGCTGCGATCCCGGCTCAGCTCCCGTTCCTGTCGCCGTGATCGCACGGCCGATCGCTACCCGCGCCCAGGGAGGTTGAAACCCCCCGACCAGGGGGTAACGGGATGCCACGTCCGGGCGATGAGGGATCGACTCCGTGGCGACCGGCGCACCATCGCTCAACAGCCCCGCACGGCGCGCCCGTAGAGGCCGTTGAGCGCTTCGTTGCCCTCGTCGGTGAGGTGCACGGAGTCGGTGGTCAGCGTGCTCGTCGGCGGCTCGCCCTCGAGGGTGTCCTCGATCTCCGCGTTCCAGTCGATGATCCCGAGCCGGTCGTCCGACTCCGCCAACTGCTCGAGCGCGTCGTTGTAGCGGCGCGCCGCATCGGTGGAGACCTGTCCCGTGACGCCGTCGACCATGTGCTCGTTGATGTTGACCAGGTGGATGCAGCGGGCGTCGGGGAACAGGCCGATGAGCGCCCGCAGGGCAGCCATCGACTGCTCGACGGGCGTGCCGGCGCGGACGTCGTTCGTGCCCAGGTTCACGATCAGCTGCGCAGCCTTCGTGGTGGACACGATCTCGGCCGGCGGGATGGCGCCCAGCACCTGGGACCCGAAGTTCCCGCTGACCACCAGCTCGAAGTCGTCGCCCATCTCGGTGCGGAGGGCCTGCTCGTCGAAGGTCACCAGCGAGTCGCCGACGACCGCGACGCGCTCCCCTTGGTTGCGGGAGCACGCAGGGGCCAGGAGTGCCGTGGCCAGCAGGAGACAGGCGGCGACCGCCGCTGGAGGGTGGAGGACGGTGCGGCGCGAATGCATGCGCCGTCCGTACCCGGTGCCGCTGTGGCGGAGTCGCCGTGCTCGCTGCTCGTCGCCGGCCCTGTCTGGGGGAGCGACCTGCGGGTAGAGGGCGGCGATCGACACAGGAGGTGTCCCATGGCCGGACCCGATGATGCCGGGCGCCGGTTCGTGGCGCTCAACTGCACGCTGAAGCCGGGCCCCGAGGCGTCCAGCACCGACGTGCTGCTCGACGCCGTCACGGGAGAGCTGGAGACCCTCGGCTTCACCGGCGAGACGATCCGCGTGGTCGACCGCGGCGTGGCCCACGGCGTCACCGCGGACGAGGGCGACGGCGACGGGTGGCCGGCGATCCGCGAGCAGGTCCTGGCGGCGCACCTGCTCGTGGTCGGCACGCCGATCTGGCTGGGCCACCCGGCGAGCCCGTGCCAGCAGGTGCTCGAACGGCTCGACGCGTTCCTCGGCGAGACGGACGACCGCGGCCAGATGGCGACCGTCGACCGGGTGGCTCTCGTGGCCGTCGTGGGCAACGAGGACGGCGCGCACCACGTGGGCGCCGAGCTGTTCCAAGGCCTCAACGACGTCGGCTTCACGATCCCGGCGGGCGGCATGACCTACTGGGTCGGCGAAGCGATGGGGTCCACCGACCTCAAGGACCTCGACGCGATCCCCGAGTCGACGATGTCGCAGGCTCGCACGATGGCGGCCAACGGTGCCCACCTGGTCTCGCTGTTGAGCGGCGACGGCCGCTACCCGTCGCTCGACTGAGGCCGATCCGGCCCCTGACGATGACGGCGGCGACGACAGGACGATGACGGAGAGGCGCCGCGGCCTGGAATAGGTTCGACCGCCGTGACCGTTCCGGAGGGCCGCGAGGCCGGCAAGCTCTACCTGCGGCTCGTCGCGCTGGGCGCCGTGATCGGCGTGCCCGCGGCGCTGGTCGCCGCACTGTTCCTGGCGCTCGTCCACACGGTGGAGGGCTGGTTGTGGGAGGACCTGCCCGAAGCGCTCGGCCACTCCGAGCCGCCGTGGTTCCTGGTGCTCGCGCTGCCGGTCGTCGGCGCGGTGCTCGTGTGGGTCGCCCGCCGGTTCCTGCCCGGCGACGGCGGCCACTCGCCGTTGCAGGGCATCGGCGGCGGCGTCACGCCGTGGCGTCACGGTGCCGGCATCGCCCTGGCCGCCATGGGCACGCTCGCGTTCGGTGCGGTGCTGGGACCGGAGGCGCCGCTGATCGCACTCGGTTCCGTCGTGGGCATGGTCGTGGTGGCCGTCGCCCGGGTGCAGCAGGGCCCGGGTGAGCAGGTGCTGGCCACCGCGGGGTCCTTCTCGGCGGTGTCCGCGCTGTTCGGTGGTCCGCTCGTCGCGGGGATCCTGCTCATGGAGGGGGGACTGGCGGCCGGGGCCATGCTGACGGCCGCGCTGGTGCCGGGGCTGGTGGCCGCCGCCGTCGGCTACGTGCTGTTCGTCGGGCTCGGCGACTGGGCCGGACTCGCGCAGTCGTCGATGTCGGTGCCTGACCTGCCGCTGTACGAGGGGACCCACGTCGTCGACCTGCTGCTGGCGGTCGTGATCGGACTCATCGCGGCCGTGCTGATCCTGGTGGTTCGGGAGATCGGCGGACGGATCCGGGACTGGTCGGAGCACCGCTGGCAGCTGGCGCTCGTCCTGGGCGGTGCCGCCGTCGGGGCGATCGCCATCGTGGCGTCGTGGTTCGGTGCCGACACCCGGGACGTCCTCTTCTCCGGGCAGTCGGCGGTGCCGCACGAGATCGCCACCACGTCGGTGGACCTCCTGCTCGTCCTGCTGGTCAGCAAGGGCCTGGGCTACGCGATCTGCCTGGGGTGCGGCTTCCGGGGCGGTCCGGTGTTCCCGGCCATCTTCCTGGGCATCGGGCTCGCCTCGATCTGCGTGGACCTCTTCGGCGTGTCGCCCACCTGGGCGGTGGCGGTCGGCGCCGCCTCGGGCATGGCGGCGGGCACGCGCCTGGTGTTCTCGTCCCTGCTGTTCTCGTCGCTCCTGGTGGGCACCGCCGGTCTGGACGCGCTGCCGGCGGCGGTCCTCGCGACCGCGGCGTCGTGGCTGGTGGTCA
>JAEZAI010000459.1 GCA_023427825.1 Actinomycetes bacterium | reverse complement strand
GTCGTGACGAGTCGTGCTGCGTCGTCGTCGACGCCGCCGACCTGTCGTCGGGGCCGGTCTGCACGCTGCGGCTGCCCGAGCGCATCAGCAGCGGCACGCACACCACGTGGGCGGACCGCGACGCGCTCGCCGGCGCCACCATGTTCCGCGACTGACGACCCCTGAACTCGGGACGCGTCGCGCCCGCATCGGGCGCGTCGCGACCCGGGCTCGGCGTCGAGCTCGCGACCCCGGAACTCGGGACGCGTCGCGCCCACATCGGGCGCGTTGCGACCCGGGCTCAGGGGCGGGATCAGCGGAGCGCGGCGCCCATCGCGGTCACGATGCGCCCGAGGAGCTCGTGGCTGGTCGCGATGTTGAGGCGCACGAACTGCTCGTTGCCCGCACCGAACGGCGGGCCGTCGCTCACCGCCACACGGCCGCGCGCCAGGAACGCCGCTGCCGGGTCCGGGAGTCCCAGGGCGGTGCAGTCGAGCCAGGCCAGGTACGTCGCCTCGGGACCGTGCAGCACCACGCCCGGCAGCTCGGCGGCGACGAGGTGGTGCAGCAGGGCCCGGGACCGGTCGAGGTACCCGACGAGCGCTTGACGCCACGGCCCGCCGTTGCGGTAGGCCGCGATGGACGCCGCGATGCCGAGCGACGTCGGCCCCGCCACCTCGAACACCCGCCGCCGTCGCCAGGCCGATGCGTCGTCGTGGTTGGCGGTGATCACCTGCGCGCACTTCAGCCCGGGGACGTTCCACGCCTTGGACGCCGAGGTGACGGTCACGGCGTGGTCGGCCGCGGCGTCGGCCACCGAGGCGTACGGCACATGGTGGGCACCGGGCAGGGCGAGCGGGCCGTGGACCTCGTCGGCCACCACCTCGGCGCCGTGACGGTCGACCACCTCGGCGAGGGCGCGGAGCTCGTCGGCACCGAACGCCCGGCCCGTCGGGTTGTGGGGGTTGCACAGGAGCACGGCACCGGCACCGGCGGCCAGGGCGCCGTCGATCCGGTCGAGGTCCAGGACGAACCGGCCGCCGTCCACGACCATCGGCGCCTCGACCACCTCCCGGCCGGCCAGCTCGATCACCTCGAACAACGGCGGATAGGCCGGCGTCGGCAGCACGACCGGGGCGCTGTCGCGGACGCCCAGCCGGAACGCCCCGGCGATGCCCGACAGCACGTCCGCGACCGGGAAGATGCGGTGCGGCGACACGTCCCACCCGTGCGCGGCCGACAGGAACCCCGCGCAGGCCTCGGTCAGCTCGCCCAGGTCCGCGACCGGGTAGCCGAAGTCCTCGCGATCCACGGCGGCCCGGACGGCCTCGAGGACGGGTGGCGCGACGTCGAAGTCCATCTCGGCGACCCACGCAGCGAGCACGTCGGACCCGTACAGCGACCACTTCACCGAACGGCGACGTCGCAGGCGGTCCAGGTCCACCTCGAACGCCGAGGCCGGCACCGGCGAAGCCCCCTGATCCATCCCGACTCCCCTGTTCCCCTTCGCACGTCACCCGCCCGTCACCCCGCCCGTGACGCCCCGGGGTCGAGGTCGGCCACCCTAGAGCGCGCCGGTAGGGTCCCCGCCGTGAAGCGACAGGACAAGGCGGACCTCATCGGGGAGATCCTCGACGACCTCTATCCCGACCCTCCGATCCCGCTCGACCACCGCGATCCCTACACGCTGCTCGTGGCCGTGGCGCTGTCGGCGCAGACCACGGACAAGAAGGTCAACGAGGTCACTCCTGCGCTCTTCGCGGAGGCCGACACGCCCGAGGCGATGGTCGCGCTGGGGCCCGACCGCATCCTCGAGATCATCCGCGAGATCGGGCTCGCACCGACCAAGGCGCGCAACCTCTGGCTGGCGGCCAACCAGATCGTGGACGCCGGCGGCGAGGTGCTCGAGGACTGGGAGTTCCTCGAGTCGCTCGCAGGGGTCGGCCACAAGACCGCCAGCGTGGTCATGTCGCAGGGCTTCGGACACCCCGCCTTCCCGGTCGACACCCACATCCACCGCCTGGCGGCGCGCTGGGGCCTGTCGAACGGCACGACGGTGGAGCGCACCGAGCGGGACCTCAAGGCCGTGTTCCCGATCGACACGTGGAACCGCCGCCACCTGCAGATCATCTTCTTCGGCCGGGAGCACTGCCCGGCCCTGCGCCACGACCTGCTCGGGTGCCCGATCTGCTCCTGGGCCGCGACCAAGAAGCGCATCGAGCAGGAGGCCCGCGTGTCGGCCCCTCGGTCGCGCCGCTGACCGGCTCACCGGGCGGCGCCGGATCGTCGTCACCGTCCTGGAGCTCGGTCAGCGGCCCTTCCACACGAGCCACAGCCCGAAGACCAGCGCGACGACGAACGCCACCTGGTTCGAGTGCCGGGCCACCCACGCGTGCATGGTCGTGAACGTGCGCTCGGCGGGCCCCGGTGCCGCCACGCGGATCAGCAGCGGCAGCGTGGCGGGCAGGGACGTGATGAGCACCGCGAGGACGAGGGCCAACGCCTTCTGCGCGTCCGTCGTGTGCGACCGCGCGATCTCGTGCATGGCCGGCAGGTACAGCAGGATCGTGGAGAAGTCGCCGATCATCATCGCCGCGCCCAGCAGCGCCGCGGCGCCCAGACCGTCGCGGCCCTGAGCGGCGGCCCGGGTCGACGGGTCCTGGGTCGACGGGTCCTGGGTCGAGGGGTCTTGGGACGACAGGTCCTGGGTCGGAGCGTCAGCCGACCGGTCGGTCGTGAGCATCCGCAGCAGCGTCGCGACCGCGAGCAGGAGCAGCAGGACGCCGACCACGAGGTCGACCGTGCGGGTGATCTCCAGCCGGATCGCCGACGGCCGTCCCACGTGCTGTGGCAGTCGCAGCCCCACGACCGACAGCCCGGCGATCACCACCAGCACACCCGCGACGAAGGCGACGCCCCGGGCGACGGGCCGCCGTGGTGACGACAGGGTCAGGAGCGCCACGGCCAGGACCGTGGGGCTGATCGCCGCCCCGACCGCGAGCGGGAGCACGTGAGTCAGCAGCGCTCCCACCGCTCGGAGTGTACGGAGAGCGGCTCAGGAACCGGACGGGACTCCCGGCTGGCCAGAGCGAGACACCGATGCCGCGGCGGTCGTCAGTAGCCGTAACGGGAGCCCGCGGTGGTCGACGGGGACGAGCCCGTGGACCCGGCGTCGGACTTCACGAGCGACCCGTCGGCGGCGAGCACGAACCACTTGCCGCCGGAGCCCTGACCCGTCGTGTCGCCGGCGGCCGAGTCACCTGCGTACTCGTACAGCGGGTGGCCGTCGGCCGCGACCTGCTTGGTCCCGTCGGGACGGGTGATCACGGTGAGCTTCGCGTCCACCCCGTCGCCCGCCGTGGGCGTCCCCTCCGCAGCCGTCGGCGGCCACAGGTCAGCGCAGTTGTCCACACAGGCGCTCGACGTCGCCGAGTCGGGTGTGAAGGCGTAGAGGGTTCGGCCCTGGGCATCGACCAGGACCTCGCCGAGATCGGTCCGACGGAGTGCGACCGTCGCGGTGCCAGCGGCGCCACTCCCCGAGGCGGCGGGAGCGGTGGTCGTCGACTTCGGGGCCCCGGACGAGGAGCTCGATCCGTCGTCCCCGCACGCGACGAGCGCCATCACCGCCAGCAGGTCGAACGGGATGGCGAGGAGCGACCGGCGCCTCGCCGGACGGTGGGAATGCTGCATGGTGGGCCCCCTGGGCTCGGCCTGGACGGCGAAGGAACGTGTCGGCGGTGGTACGTGGGCCGGTCGCCGAGGGATTTTCCGGACGCCGCGCCATCCGGATCCGGGCCTCGTCCGTAGTGTTCTGATGTGGACCGCTCGTCGCACACGAGGGGGCCGGACCGGCTCGACGACGCGGCGCTGCTCGCCGCGGTCGGAGTGGGTGACGAGACGGCCGCGGCCGTCTTCGTGCGACGGTTCTCCGCCCAGGTCCACGGCCTGGCGACCTCGATGTGCGGCGACGGACGGCTGGCCGAGGACATCTCGCAGTCCACGTTCGAACGGGCCTGGCGCCATGCCGGCTCCTACGACCCACGGCTCGGATCCGTGCGGACCTGGCTCCTCACGATCTGCCGCCGCCTGGCCATCGACGCGCTGCGGGTCCGGCGTGCGAGCCCCTACGAGCCCGACGCGCTGCAGCCCTTCCTGCCCGCATCACCGGAGGTGGAGCCGGGCGACGCCGCGGTCACCGACGACGAGGTCGGCAGGGTCCGTCGGGTGCTGCCCCAAATCCCAGAGGCGCAGCGGCGGGCGCTGCTGCTCGCCACCCTGGGCGGGCACACCGCAGCGGAGATCGCGGCGATCGAGCACGTGCCGCTCGGGACCGCCAAGACCCGGCTGCGCAGCGGGCTGCGCCGAGTGCGGGAGCTGCTCGCCGCCGGCGAGGAGCTCCAGGAGGCCGTCGACCACGGCGCCGGCACCGGGAGGCCGGATCGTGGTTGACGTGCCGCGTTCCTGCGCCGAGGCCGCCGACGACCTGGCCGAGGTGGCGCTCGGGCTCCGCGACCTCGCCGAGGTGCCCGGCCTCGAGGCACACCTCACGGGCTGTGCGTCGTGTCGCGCCGAGCTGGTGGAGCTGACTGCGGCGTCCGACCGCCTGTTGCTGCTCGCGCCGACGGCGGTCCCGCCGAGCGGCGTGGAGGAGCGGGCGATCGCTGCGATGACGGGTCAGGACCGGCAGGGTTCGGCGGACGTCGTTGTCCCCTCGGTCCCGGCTGCGTCCCATCGATCGAGGCGCCGGCGGCTCCAGACCGCCGCGCTGGTCGGGGCGACGGCGGTCGTGCTCGCCGCGGTGCTCGGCGCCGGCATCGTGCTGCTCGGCCCGGACGATCCGGCATCCGGGGACGTCGCCGCTGCGCTGGTCGCGGACGACGGCAGCCCGGTCGGCCGCGTCGAGCTCGTCGGCGCCCGACCCCGCACCATGACCGTGGCGCTCGACGGCGTGACGACCGGCGCCCGGTACCGGTGCGACCTGGTGCTGGCCGACGGCTCCCGCCACGAGGTGGGCACGTGGACCGTGTGGAGCTCCGACGACTCGTGGACGGTGTCGATCCCCGACGCACCGGCCGACCGGGTGGAGCTGGTCAGGGTGGACGGCGCGACAGCGGCCACCGCCACGCTGTCGGAGTGACCCCGACTCAGCCGCCGCCGACCGCTGCCGCGGCGGCGAGGATCGCGTCGATCGCCGCCTGCGGTTGCGAGACCATCGAGACGTGCGATGCGTCGACCTCGCTGATCGTCGCCCCCGCGCGCTCCGCCATGCTGCGCTGGGTCGCCGGTGGGATCACGCGGTCCTGGGTGCCGACCACCGCCCAGGCGGGGATGGACGACCAGGCGGTGGCCTCGGTCGGCCCGATGTTGGCGCCGAGCGCGATCGGTCGCTGGCTGGCGATGATCAGCAGCCGATCGGCCTCGGGGAGGTCCTGCGCGAACGCCTCGTGGACGGTGCTCGGCTTGAGGAAGGCCTCGACGTCGCCCTCGGGAGCGTCCGGGTAGCCGGCGAGGTCCAGGACGGCGGTCGGGTCGGGTACGTCGAGCGCGGAACCGGATCCGCCGAGGATGTCGAACACGGTCTCGCCCGCGTCGGGGATGAACGCGTTCACGTACACCAGTGCCTTCACGTCGCCGCCGGCCGCGCCGGCGTTCGTCATGACCACGCCGCCGTAGGAGTGGCCGACCAGGATGACCGGGCCGGTGGTGCGTTGTGCCAGGAAGGACGCGATGTACGCCGCGTCGCCGGCGACCCCGTGCAGGAGGTTCGGCGGCGTCAGGACGTCGAAGCCCTGGCTCTGGAGCGCTGTGGACACCGGGTTCCAGCTGGAACCATCGGCCCAGGCACCGTGGACGAGCACGATCGTGGGCTGCGGCATGACCCCTCCCTGGGCGCACCGAACAGTCGCCGTCACGCCGTGGGAGGAGCGTACGACGGACGTCGTCCTCGCAGTGTGAACAGCGCGTGACCTCTGCGGAACCCCCGTGACCTCAGCAGAACACTGAGCGCCATCCCGAAACTGCGTCAGTTGCCGTCGCTGAGCGACGGCACGTCACGCGGTTTCGCACGGGCCCGAAAAGCGGCGAAGCCCCTGCGGTTGCAGGGGCTTCGTACCGTCGGGCTGGGGAGATTCGAACTCCCGACCTCTTGACCCCCAGTCAAGCGCGCTAACCAAACTGCGCCACAGCCCGGGAGGCGGTCACCTTAGCGCCCTCGCCGTCGGGGGCCGAACCCGGCCCTGCACCGAACTCGGGACGGATCGCGCCCACATCGGGCGCTGGACGTCCCGAGTTGCAGGGGTGCCGATGTGGCCCCGGAACTCGGGACGGATCACGCCCACATCGGGCGCTGGACGTCCCGAGTTGCGGGCGTGCGCCGCGGTCAGCCGAGCAGCCACTCGATCCCCTGGATGAGCCGCCAGCCGAGGTAGATCACCACCGCGGCGAGCAGCACCCAGAAGTGCCAGGGCACCCTGGATCCCTGGTCCTCCTCGCGGGGCGCGGCCGAGGACTGGGTGATCGAGGGCTCGGGGTCCGCGACGTGGTGACCCTGCGGGCAGTCGCCCTGCGGCGTCAGCGTCGACGGCGTGTAGAACTTGCTGCAGTCCTCGCACCAGGGCACGACCGGCTCCCGCTCCCCCGCCTCAGACCGGCGGGACGCCGTGACGACGCACCGAGAACGTCCGGTCCTTGCCGGCGGCGCGCTGCAGGCGACGGGCGATGTCGCTGCGGAGGTCCTCCCACTCGACCACCGCGTCGATGACCAGCTCGGACGCCAGGCGCAGCAGGTCCACGTCGGTCTCGTAGATCTCCCGCTGCTCCTCGACGAACGCGGCCCGTTCGGCCTCGTCGTCGATCGCCGCGATCTTGTTGGCGAACACCGCGTTGACCGCCGCCTCGGGCCCCATCACGGCGATCTTGGCGGTGGGAAGGGCGATCGTCGCCACGGGCTCGAACGCCGGCCCCGACATGGCGTAGAGCCCGGCGCCGTAGGCCTTGCGCACGATGACCGAGATCTTCGGGACGGTCGCCTCGCACACGGCGGTGATCATCTTGGCGCCGTGGCGGATGATGCCCTCGCGCTCCACCTGGGAGCCGATCATGAACCCCGGCACGTCGGCCAGGAAGATCAGCGGCACCCCGAACGCGTCGGCGAGCCAGATGAACCGGGCCGCCTTGTCCGCGGAGTCGGTGAACAGCACGCCGCCCTTGTGCATGGGGTTGTTGGCGACGATGCCGACCGGCCGTCCCTCGAGCAGGCCGAAGCCGACGACCAGCTCGGGCGCGAACAGCGGCTTGATCTCGAAGAACGACTCGGCGTCGAGCAGGCCGTCGAGCACGTCGTGGACGTCGTAGCCCTGCGCCTCCTCGGCCGGGACGATGCCGGCGGTCAGCTCCCGGGCGGGCGGCACCGCGTGGTACTCGGGCGGGTCCTCGCTCCATCGGCTCGGCAGGTAGGTGAGGTAGGCGCGTGCCTGGTGGATGGCGTCCTCGTCGTCGACGGCCAGGTTGTCGCCGCAGCCCGAGACGGTGGCGTGCATCCGGGCACCGCCCATCTCCTCGAGCGAGACGATCTCGCCGATCACCATCTCGGCCATGCGCGGCGAGCCCAGGTACATGGACGCGTTGCCCTCCACCATCACGACCAGGTCGCAGAACGACGGGATGTAGGCGCCACCGGCCGCGGAGGGCCCGAACAGGCAGCAGACCTGCGGCACCTTCCCCGACAGGCGCACCTGGTTGTAGAAGATGCGCCCGGCGCCCCGGCGACCGGGGAACAGGTCCACCTGGTCGGTGATCCGCGCACCGGCCGAGTCGACCAGCCACACGACGGGGATCTCGTCGCGCAACGCGGTCTCGGTCAGCCGGACGATCTTCTCGACCGTGCGGGCGCCCCAGCTCCCCGCCTTGACCGTGGGGTCGTTGGCCATGACCGCGACGGGCCGGCCGTCGATCTCCCCCACGCCGGTGACCACGCCGTCGGCGGGGAGGTCCGGGCTCATGCCGTCCCGGTAGGGCGCGTTGGCCAGCAGCTGGTCCTCGACGAACGTGCCGGGGTCGCACAGCAGGTCGATCCGGTCGCGGACGAACAGCTTCCCCTGGGCCGCCAGCTTGTCGGCGC
>JAEZAI010000395.1 GCA_023427825.1 Actinomycetes bacterium | reverse complement strand
CCTGGCGGTCCAGCTGGCCCTCCACCCACCCGGTGCTGCGCGCCCGGGTCGAGCCGCACCGCTCCACGCTGGTGTTCGTCAACGCCCGGCGGCTGGCTGAGCGGCTGGCCAGCCGTCTCAACGAGCTGGCGGCCGAGGATCCCGACGGCACGGGTGGTGACGGCACCGATGTCGGCGCGACGGGCGGTGACGGCACGGGCGGCGAGGGGGCGGCTCGTGGCGGTGCGGGTCGTGACGGTGCCTCCGGTGCGGCGCGGCGTGCCGCCCGGGCCTTCACGGGCGACGAAGCGGCGGGGCTGTCCGCCGCCGACTCGGGCGAGGAGCTGGTCAAGGCGCACCACGGCTCGCTGTCGCGGGAACGGCGGTTGCAGATCGAGGACGAGCTCAAGCGGGGCGACCTGCGGGGCCTGGTCGCCACGAGCTCCCTGGAGCTCGGCATCGACATGGGTGCGGTCGACCTGGTCGTGCAGGTGAGCTCGCCGGGGAGCGTGTCCGCCGGGCTCCAGCGCATCGGACGCGCCGGGCACCAGGTGGGCGTGCCCAGCCGAGGTCGCATCTTCCCCAAGCACCGGGCGGACCTGCTCGAGGCCGCGGTCGTCGTGCAGCGCATGAAGGACGGCCTGATCGAGCCCACCTCGGTCCCGGCCAACCCGCTCGACGTGCTGGCCCAGCAGATGGTCGCCGCCTGCGCGCTCGACGAGTGGCCGGTCGACGACCTCTTCGACATGTGCCGGGGCGCAGCCAACTTCACCGGTCTGTCCCGGGAGGTGTTCGAGGCGACGCTCGACATGCTGGCCGGCCGTTACCCCTCCGAGGAGTTCGCCGAGCTGCGGCCGCGCGTCGTCTGGGACCGCCAGACGGGCATCGTCCGCGGTCGCTCGGGCGCGCAGCGGTTGGCCGTGACCTCGGGCGGCACGATCCCCGACCGCGGCCTCTACGGGGTGTTCCTGCCCGACGGCACCCGCGTCGGCGAGCTCGACGAGGAGATGGTCTACGAGTCGAGGGCGGGCGAGACCTTCCTGCTCGGCGCGTCCACCTGGCGCATCGAGGAGATCACGTTCGAGCGCGTGGTCGTCACGCCCGCGCCCGGCCAGCCCGGCAAGATGCCGTTCTGGCACGGCGACGGACCCGGCCGCTCGGCAGAGCTGGGCCGGGCCCTCGGCGAGTTCGTCCGCGAGGTGCGCGGCCTGGCGCCGGCCGCAGCCATGGAGCGGCTCCGCACCGAGCACGCGCTCGACGAACGGGCCGCGCAGAACGTGATCGGCTACCTCGATGAGCAGGCCGACGCGACCGGCGTGGTCCCCGACGATCGCACGATCGTCGTCGAGCGGTTCCGCGACGAGATCGGCGACTGGCGGCTGTGCATCCACTCGCCGTACGGCGCACGTGTGCACGCGCCCTGGGCCACCGTCATCCGGGCCCGGCTCGAGCAGCACTTCGCCGAGCGGGTGGGCGACGCCATGGGCGTCGAGGTGCTGTGGTCCGACGACGGCATCGTCGTCCGCCTGCCCGAGTCGGCCGAGGACGTGCCCACCGACCTGCTCTTCGGCGATCCCGAGCAGGTCGACGCCGAGGTCGTGGCCACGCTGCCGGGCACCAGCGCCTTCGCAGCACGCTTCCGGGAGTCGGCGGCCCGGGCCCTGCTGCTGCCGCGCCGCCGGCCCGATCGCCGCACCCCGCTGTGGCAGCAGCGCCAGCGTGCCGCGGACCTGCTGTCGGTGGCGTCCAAGTACCCGGGGTTCCCGATCCTGCTCGAGGCAACCCGGGAGTGCTGCAACGACGTCTTCGACCTGCCCGCGCTGCGCAGGGTGCTGGCCGAGGTGCGCAGCCGCCGCATCCGCGTCGTGCCGGTGGAGACGCAGATGGCGTCGCCGTTCGCCCGGTCGCTGCTGTTCGGCTGGATCGCCGTCTACATGTACGAGGGCGACGCGCCGCTGGCAGAGCGACGCGCCGCGGCCCTCGCCCTCGACCGTGAGCTGCTGCGCGACCTGCTCGGCACCGAGGAGCTGCGGTCGCTGCTCGACGCGGACGTGGTGGCCCAGGTGGAGCTGGAGCTCCAGCGCCTCACGCCCGAACGGGCGGCGCGCGACGTGGACGAGGTGCACGACCTGCTGCGGGTGCTCGGTCCGCTGAGCCCGCTCGAGATCTCGGCCCGTGTGCGCGACGACGTGGTCGACCGCGTCCCCGAGTGGATCCAGGAGCTCGTCGAGACCCGCCGCGCCATCCGCGTGGGGATCGGCGGGGCGCCGACCGCGGCGACCGGCTCCGGCGAGGACGGCGAGCAGCGGGTGGCGGCGGCCGAGGACGCGGCCCGCCTGCGCGACGGGCTCGGCGTCGCCGTGCCGGTGGGCCTGCCCACGGCGTTCACCGACCCGGTCGACACGCCGGTACGGGACCTGGTCGAGCGCTTCGCGCGCACCCACGCGCCGTTCACCACCGCGCAGGTCGCCAACCGCCTGGGCCTGTCGGCCGAGGTCGTGCGCGCGGTGCTCGGCGAGCTGGTCCGCGACGGCAGGGTGGCCGAAGGCGACTTCACCCCGGGCGGCACCGAACGCGAGTGGTGCGACGCCGACGTCCTCCGCCAGCTCCGCCGGCGATCGCTGGCGGCGCTGCGCGAGGAGATCGCTCCCGTGGAGTCGCCGGCGCTGGTGCGGTTCCTGCCGCGCTGGCAGTCCGTGGGTTCGCGCCGCCGGGGCCCCGACGCCCTGGCCGAGGCGGTGTCGCTGCTGCAGGGCGCGGCGCTGCCGGCATCGGCGCTCGAGGCCGACATCCTGGGCATCCGGGTGGGCGAGTACTCGCCGGCCGACCTGGACTCGCTCTGCGCCAGCGGCGAGCTCGTGGGGGCGGGCGCGGGTGCACTCGGCGCGCATGACGGCCGGGTGCGGCTGGTGTGGCGCGACCAGGCGCCGCTGCTCCTGGCCGATCCGGTCGACCCGGCCGAGGCCGGCACCGACGACCCGCACCACCACGCGCTCCGCGACCACCTGGCGCAGCGAGGTGCCTCGTTCTGGACGGATCTGGTCGGCGCCGTGTCCGCACGGGGACTGCCGTACGACGACGAGACCGTGCTGGCCGCCCTGTGGGACCTGGTCTGGGCCGGCGAGGTCACCAACGACACGCTCGGCGCACTGCGGGCGAAGGTCGCGGGCGGCACCTCACGACGGGCGTCGGGGGCCCGATCCCGGCGACCCGGCCCGAACCTGCGTCGCCTCAGCCGGCTGGGTCCGCCGGCCGCGGCCGGGCGCTGGTCGCTCACCGCACTGCTGCGGGAACCGGTGCCCACGCCCACCGAGTCGACCATGGCGCGGGCGTTCCAGCTGCTCGACCGCTACGGCGTGCTCACGCGGGAGATGGCGCTCGCCGAGGGTCAGGCCGGCGGCTTCGCCGGCGTCTACCCCGTGCTCAAGCTGCTCGAGGAGCGCGGCCAGGTCCGTCGTGGCTACTTCGTGGCCGGGCTCGGCGCGGCGCAGTTCGCGTCGCCCGGAGCGGTCGACCGGCTCCGTGCTGCCGGCATGGAGGACGTCGGATCGTTGCCCGAGGGCATGGACGAGGACGGCTCCGACATCGGCGCGCGCACGCCGCACGTGCCCGACCCCGACCGCTACGAGGACGAGCTCGAGGACGACGAGCCCGACTCGTGGGTGCTCGCTGCGGTCGACCCGGCGCAGCCGTTCGGCGCGTCGCTCCCGTGGCCCGAGACCTCCGGCCATCCGGCCCGTGCCGTCGGTGCGTACGTGGTGCTCGTGGAGGGCGAGGCCTGCGCCTACGTCGAGAAGGGCGGCAAGAGCCTGCTCACGTTCCCCGCCGCGTCGGAGCAACCCGAGTGGGTTGCCACGCTGGCCTCGCTGGTGCACGACGGGCGGGTGAGGCGGCTGCGGATCGAGACCGTGGACGGCGACTCGGCGGGCATCTCTGCATGGGGTCCCGCGCTGATCGCCGGCGGCTTCGTCGAGGGCTACAAGGGGCTCACGCTCGGACGCTGAGCGGTGGTGCTGCCTCGGCGGCGGGACGGCCGACGGTAGGGTCCGCGCCGTGACCAGCACCAGCACCGACCGCAACCGCCGCTTCGAGGGGAAGGTCGTCTTCGTCACCGGGGTCGCTCGGGGGCAGGGACGCAACCACGCCGTCCGCTTCGCGCAGGAGGGCGCCCGCATCATCGGCGTCGACCTGTGCCACGACGTGGACCACGCGCCGTACCCGCTCGCCACGCCCGAGGACCTGGCCGAGACCGTGCGCCTGGTCGAGGCGGCGGGCGGAGCGATGCACGCCGAACAGGCCGACGTGCGCGACCTGCCGGCGCTGAAGTCCGCGGTCCGGGCCGGGATCGAGAAGTTCGGCCGGCTCGACGTCATCCTGGCCAACGCGGGGACCTACGCCCCGCTGCCCGTGCAGTTCGTGTCCGACGACGCGTGGAACGAGACCGTCGACATCAACCTGACCGGCGTCTTCCACGCCGTGAAGGCGGGGATCCGCCAGCTCGTCGAGCAGCACGAGGGCGGCGCGATCGTGATGACGTCGTCGACGGCCGGGATCAAGGGGATGTACGGCTCGCCGGCCTACTCGGCGGCCAAGCACGGCGTCGTGGGCTTCATGCGGTCGCTGGCGTTGGAGCTGGCCCCGAACCAGATCCGTGTGAACTCCGTGCACCCGACGTCGGTGTACACGCCGATGATCATCAACGACGTGTTCCCCAAGCTCGTCGCGCCGGAGCACCCCGACCCGGGCGAGGCCGAGGCGGCGGAGTTCCTCAAGGACATGCAGCCGATGGGCAACCCGTGGGTGGAGGTGGACGACGTGAGCAACGCCATCCTGTTCCTCTGCTCGGACGAGGCCCGCTACATCACCGGCACCACGCTCGCCGTCGACGCCGGCGCGCTGACGAAGTAGGACGGCGCCGCGCCCGGCGGGTCGTGCCATCACTCCAGGTCGCGACAGCGCTCCAGGTCGCGCCAGGGCTGGTGGCGGGGCCCCGGGGGAAGATGGGGGCCGTGCCAGAGGGCGACACCATCCACCGGACCGCGGCGCGGCTCCGCCCCGCGCTCGTCGGTCAGCGGCTGGTGCGGTTCGAGGCACCGCGGATGGCGGGGACGCGCCCGCGGACCGGCGAGACCATCGACGAGGTGGAGGCGGTCGGCAAGCACCTGCTCGTGAGGTTCTCCGGCGGTCTCACGCTCGAGACGCACATGCGGATGACCGGGTCGTGGCACCTCTACCGCAGCGGCGGCGGGCCGGGCGGCGGTCGTCCGGAGCGCTGGCGCAAGCCGGCCCACCTGGTGCGGTGCCGCATCGACGTGCCCGAGTGGACGGCCGTGTGCTTCTCGGCTCCGGTCGTGCGGACGTTCCCGACCGCGGCCCGCGGCACCGCCGTCGATCCCATCGGCCACCTGGGTCCGGACCTGGCGCTGCCGGTCGATGACGAGGTGGTCGCCGAGTGCGTGCGCCGCATGGACGCATCCGACCCCGACCGTGCGATCGGCGACGTGC
>JAEZAI010000371.1 GCA_023427825.1 Actinomycetes bacterium | reverse complement strand
GGACCGTGAGACGTCGATGTCCGGGGGGACGACGTGCACTACCGGGGGAACCGGCGAGCGGAGGGCGGTCCGACGCAGCGGGCGGCGGATCGAGGTCGAGGCGGGCGCACGAAGGTGGTCCTGCGCGCGTCGTTCCTGGCCGTCGCCGTGCTCGCGTTCGCGGCATCGATCGGCGGCGCCTCGTCGGACGGGTTCCACACCGGTGACGCGCAGGCCAGCGCGGACACGTTCTCGCTCAACCTGAAGGCCGCCAACGCGACGATCGGGTTCACCTACGGCCGCTCGCTCGCTGCGTACCAGGACCGGACGGGCAGCGCTGAGGGCCGGGCGCTCGATCTGGGCGTGCTGCCGGTGCTGATGGCCGGCGAGCAGTGCGACGGGTCGCCCGGTCTCCTCAACGCCGCCACGCTGCCGCCGCTCACCCGCGCCGACTCGTCGGAGGAGGGCCCGGACGCCTCGCGTCGGACCCAGGCGTTCCAGCCTGGCCTGAACCTCGATCCCGCCGGCCCGCCGGCCGGCTTCCAGGACGCCACCGCCACTCCGCTCCCGTCGTCGTGGGCCAGCACGGAGTCGGCGCCCGCCGACATCGGGCTGATCGCCATCGACGGCGGTCGCACCGAGGTCACGACCAAGCTCGACGGCCAGGTCCGGGAGGCGCACGCCGTCTCCACCGCCACGCAGCTGCGCGTGCTCGGCGGCTTGTTCACGTTCAACCAGCCGAAGTGGGAGGCGACCGCGCAGTCGGGCGCCCGCAACTCCGCCACTGGGTCGTTCTCGTTCCAGAGCGCCACCGTGCTCGGCTTCCCCCGCTCGGCGGCCGACGCCCTCGCCGACCTCGAGGGGTTCAAGGCCGGCCTCGAGCAGCTGCTCGCACCGCTCGGCGTGGTGCTCGAGCTGCCGAAGGTGGAGGTGCGCGACGACGGCGTGCGGGTCACCCCGATGGGCTTCCGGATCGTGAACCCGCCCTTCGGGACGCAGGTGATCATGCCGTTCCTCGGCCAGATCGACACCGAGGTGCAGCAGTGGCGTCAGGACCTGCTGGACCAGGACTGCAAGAACGCCACCCTGCTCACCGTCCTCGACGTCCTGCTCGGCGTGTTCGGCGGATCGGGCTCGGTCGAGGCGCTCGCCGGCGGCGTCGACGTCTCCACGCACGACACCGACTACTCGGTCCCGCCCATGGAGCCGCTGCCCGAGGTCACCGAGGTGACCGAGCCGCTCCCCATGGAGGAGTTCGCGGTCGACGACCTCTCCACCGGCTACTCGGACCTGGGCACCACGGGTCTGGACAGCTCGTACGACATGGAGACGCCGATCGACTTCTCGACCGCCCTCGGCGCCGCGCCCGTCACGCCGGCGGTCGCCGGCGCCCGCGAGGAGGCCGTGTTGCCGACCGCGTCGCTCGGCGGGATGGAGGACGGCACCGCGGGCAAGGCGGGGGTCGCGGTGGGGACGCTGGCGCTGCTCGGCGCGCTCGGGCTGTCGCTCGGCGACCGGCTGATCGGACGACGGTCCAAGCGGGTCATCCCGTGACGGGCGGGACGGAGCACGGCGGGATGACAGGACGCAGGCGAGGTGGCGGAGGTCGACATGGCTGACGGAGCACGTGACCGGCTGTTCAGGGGCTACGGGCCGCTGATCGGCTTCGCGGCGATCTTCCTGGCGGTCGCGGTGCTGGTGCCGAGCCAGCAGCGCGAGGTGCGGGTCGAGTCCGCCGGGAGCTCGACGGACGACTCCAGCGTGAGCGCCGAGGACGCCGAGGTGGCCGGCGCCACCGAGACCGTCCCCGCCGCCGACGCCGCAGCGGCGGGCGCCCTGGACCCGTCCGCCGCCGGATCCACCGGGGGCGGTCCGGGCGGCTCGGGCGGCGGCAAGAACGGCCCGACCGGCCGCAACACGGGTCCCGCCAAGGTGGCGGGCTGCGGCGCCGCCCAGATCCCCGGCGACCCGTACTCCCCGCCCTGCGTGCAGTTCTCGGGCGGCAACGGCGGCGCCACGACCCGCGGCGTCACCGAGGACAAGATCATCGTCTCGGTGCGCATCGGCAGCTTCGCCAACGGCATGCTCGACGCGGTCTCGAAGGTGGCGAACGCCAAGATCCCGAACGAGAGCGCGGCGGTGATCACCAAGACCGTGGCGGGACTGGTCGACTACTTCAACAAGCGGTTCCAGTTCTACGGCCGCAAGATCGAGCTCGTGCAGTGGGACGGCAAGGGCGACGTCCTCAAGGAGACCACCGGCGGCGGCCAGGAGGGGGCCCAGGCGGACGCCCTCAAGGTCTCGCAGGAGATCAAGGCGTTCGCCGACATCTCCGCGGTCTCGCCGGTCTACGCCGACGCGCTGGCCTCCAAGCAGGTCATCAACATCGGGGTGCCGTACACGTCCCGTGAGTGGATGGACCAGCGTCGGCCGTGGTCGTGGAGCCAGTTCACCGACTGCTCGACGGTCGTCGAGAGCGTGTCGAGCTACTACGCCATCAAGCTGGCCGGTCAGCCCGCGGCGCTCGCCGGCGGCGACCTGAAGGGCAAGCCCCGGCGTTCGATGATCATCGCCCCCGAGA
>JAEZAI010000315.1 GCA_023427825.1 Actinomycetes bacterium | reverse complement strand
ACGTGGTCGGGCGCGCCGCACCGGTGCCGGTCGCCGGCAAGCGCGTCGCCCTGTCGATCGCCGAGTCCGGCGTGCACAAGCTGGCCGGCCTGCTCATCCCGATGGCCCTCGGACCCCGGCCCATGCCGTTCGAGATCCAGGTGGACCTGGGCGACCAGAAGGTCCAGGGCACGCTGCGCCAGACGCGCGTCCTGTCCGACCGGATCCCCGACATGCGCCTGTCGCTGCGCACCGACCTGCGGCCGCGCCTGGTGGGCGGCCGTCTGGAGGTCTCGCTGCGGGCGGCATGGGTGGAGCTGCCGTCGCTGTTCGGCGGGTTCGGGCTCACGGGCGTGATCAACGACGTCAGCCGCCGTGTCGGCGAGCTGGCCTCGCTGGCTCCGCTGCGACTGCGGTTCCCGGCGGTCATCCAGGTCCCGATCGGCACCGAGCAGCCCGACGGCACGCCCGACACGATCGGCATCCAGGTGGACGACCTGCGCGTCACGTCCGACGGCCTGGGCGTGGTCGCCGGGCTGGCCTGAGTTCGCCGTGCCCCACTCCCGCCTGCGACCTGGCCTGGCCCGCGACGGCATCGTCAACCTGCGGGACCTCGGCGGCACGCCCGGGGCAGATGGCGCGGTCATCCGCCCGAACCTGCTGATCCGGGCCGACGCGCTGCAGCGCTGCTCGCCCGAGAGCGTCCGGGCACTGCACGACCACGGCGTGCGGCGGGTGCTGGACCTGCGCGACGACGCCGAACGGGAGGAGTCGGGCACCTTCACGGTCGTCGACGACCTGCCGATCGACGTCCACCACGTGCCGGTGGTCGACCCGGCCTACGCGTGGGATGTGGAGGGCATCGAGCTCGATCGGGTCCTGGCGCACCGCTACGAGGACATCCTCACCGGCTTCGGCGACCGGTTCCGCACGGCGGTCGAGCTCGTGGCCGGTGCCGACGGCGGCACGGCCTATCACTGCGCGGTCGGCAAGGACCGCACGGGGTTGCTCACGTTGCTGCTGCTCGGCGCGCTCGGCACGCCCCGTCAGGCGATCGTGGCCGACTACGTGCGGTCCGCCCGCGTCAACGTCCTGCAGGTGGCGCGGCTGCGCGTGGTGGGCCACCCGTACGGCCGCGCGAGCGATCGGGACCTGGCGGTCGGCGTCTGGTCGGCCCGCGCCGAGACCATGGAAGCCACGCTCGACCTGCTCGACCGCGACTTCGGCGGCGTGCGTGGCTACCTGCGTGACGCGGGCGTGGACGACGAGGTCGTGGCAACGTTGCAGGATCGGTTGCTCGACACGTCGTCGGGCCCGAAGGCCTGACCTCCACGGGCCGGAACGGGAAGGGACCCACATGCTCGGCATCGGCGACATCGCCCCGGACTTCACGCTGCCCGACCAGACGGGGACCGACCGCACGTTGTCGGACCTGCTGTCCGACGGCCCCGTCGTGCTGTTCTTCTACCCGAAGGCCATGACGACGGGCTGCACCAAGGAGTCCTGCCACTTCAGGGACCTGGCGGGGGAGTTCGCCGCGGTCGGCGCGCAGCGCGTCGGCATCTCTGCGGACGGGGTGGACAAGCAGGCGGCCTTCGACGAGAAGAACTCGCTCGGCTACCCGCTGCTGTCCGACACGTCCAAGACGGTGGCGGACCAGTTCGGGGTGAAGCGCTCGTTGCTGCCCATGAACAAGCGCGCCACGTTCGTCATCGACACCGACCGCCGGATCCTTGCGGCGATCTCGTCCGAGACGAACATGGACGTCCACGCGGACGACGCGCTGCGCGTGCTCCGCGAACGCGTGGGTTGAACGTGCCGACCGGGAGCGTCCTGCGGCCCGAGTGGTGGCGGGACCCCGAGCTCACCTCGTGGGGCCGGCTGGGAGCGCGCGCCCCCTTGGTGCCGTACCCCGACCTGCAGGGCGCCCGCACCCACGACCCGTCGGCCAGCCCGTGGTGGCGCTCGCTCGACGGCACATGGGACTTCACCGGCTTCGACCGGCCGGAGGACGTGACGGCGGCGTCGTTGCTGGGGGCCGAGCCGTCGACAGCGTCGCCGTCGACCATGGTCGTGCCCGGTGCGTGGACGCTGCAGGGCTTCTCGTCGCCGCACTACACGAACGTGATCATGCCGTTCCCGGGCGACCCGCCCGACGTGCCGGAGCACAACCCGACCGGCGTGTACGTGCGCACGGTGACGATCCCTCGTGAGTGGCGTGGCCGGCGCACCGTCCTGCGGGTGGGAGCCGCCGAGTCCGTGGTGGTCGCGTTCGTCGACGGCGTGGCCGTGGGCATGGGCACCGACAGTCGGCTCCCCAGCGAGTTCGACCTGACCGACCACGTCCGGGCGGGGCGGCGGGCCACGATCGCCCTGGTCGTCGTCCGCTGGTCCGCGCAGACGTGGGTCGAGGACCAGGACCAGTGGTGGCACGGCGGCATCCAGCGCAGCGTGACCCTCCACTCCACCGCCCCCGACCACCTGGCGCGGGTGGAGCTCGTCCCGGGTCTGATCCCGGCCTCGGCGGGCGCGACGGCGGGGGACCGGACCGGGACGCTGGACGTGCGGGTCGACGTCGACGGCCCGTCGATCCGCTCGATCGCCGGCGGCGCCGCCACCGTCGAGGTGCACGTCGAGACCGAGCGCGGACGCCGCCTGGCCACCACCGGACCGCTCGAGGTGCCGGCGTGGAACGGCGAGCAGGAGGTGACCCAGCTCGTGTCGGCCATGTTCGTCCGACCTGGGCACGTGACCGCACGGCTGGAGGTGCCCGGCGTCGACCCGTGGTCCGCGGAGACGCCCGTCCGCTACCGCGCCGTCGTCACCCTGCGCGGGCCGGCGCAGGACGGTGGCGCCGGCGAGGTGCTCGAGGTGTCCGCGGTGCGGACCGGCTTCCGCAGCGTGGAGGTCCGGGACCGTCAGCTCCTGGTCAACGGCGAGCCGGTCATGCTCCACGGGGTCAACCACCACGAGCACGACCCGGAGCGTGGGCGGGCCGTCAGCCGCGAGCTCACCCGCTCGGACCTGTGCCTGATGAAGGCGCACAACCTGAACGCGGTGCGCGCCGCGCACTACCCGCACGACGAGCACTTCGCCGAGCTGTGCGACGAGCTCGGCCTGTACGTGGTGGACGAGGCGAACGTCGAGTCCCACGGTCG
>JAEZAI010000285.1 GCA_023427825.1 Actinomycetes bacterium | reverse complement strand
GGGCCGGTCCGCACGGACCGGCCCCTTCGTCGTTCTCGATCTTCGTCAGTCGGCGGGGGTGACCGTCAGTCGGTGGGCGGTGCCGCCGGCGGGCCTGACGGCGACGCCGCGGTCTCGTCGGCGGACGCCCGAGGCGCGGGTTCCTGGGGCGCCGGCGCCGGTTCGGGCATCGCGGAGACGTTGCCCTTGTCGTCGACCTGCACCATCTTCCCGGTGGTGAGGTCGAGCGCCTCCTTCTCGGCCGAGAACCGCAGCTTCATGCGCAACACCCGCATCTCGACCAGGTAGTACACGGGCAGCGACACCAGGAAGGCCGACGCGACCAGGATCGGCAGGCGGATGAGCTGCTGGCCCAGCGGGGCGTCCTCGCCGCCCAGCGCCCCGATCAGCAGCAGGTACGGCAGGGCGTGCCACACGTAGAGCGTGTAGGACATGCGCCCCATCCACTGGAACGGCTGCCAGGACCAGAACTTGTTGAGCCACCAGTCCTTGCAGTGGACGAGGCCCAGGATGATGATCACGAACGCCAGGGCCCCGATCGTGTGACCGAACCGGAACCAGTACATCGTGCCCATCATCTGGGAGCGGGTGAACTCCTCGGGTCCGTCGGGCAGGTACGGGACCCACGGCCCGCCGAACTTCTCCACGGCGCCGCTCGACAGGTTGAGCATCACGACCCACACGACGAGCGAGACCGTCGCGACGATGAGCAGCGGCCTGCGGATCCGCTCGATGCGCTCCGGCGTGAGCTGTGCGTTGAGCACCGCGGCCAGGCAGCCGAGCATGAGGGCGTCGGGGCGCTGCAGGAACGCCAGCCGCACACCGGCGAGCATCCCCTCGTCGTACTGCCAGAAGCCGGTGATGGCGAACCAGCGGGCCACGCCGATGGCGACGAAGCCGATGCCCAGGACCCACGCCAGCTGCTTGATCCAGTTGCGGCGGATGCACACCAGCACCGTGCCGGGGATGACGAAGTAGAAGAACTCCTCCACCGACAGCGTCCAGAGGTGCCACATGTAGCGGTTGTCCTGGACGTCGGGCGAGATCATGTAGAGCCCGTTGGGGAAGAACAGCGCGTACACGTAGGCGAGCGCCGCGCCCGCGTCCTCGAGGATCCCCCGCAGCGAGATCGACTCGATGCCGAGGATCGTGCCGATGACGCCGATCACGATCCACACCGCGCAGAACAGCCAGACCGAGGGCAGGAGGCGCACCGCACGTCGGGCGTAGAACTTCCGCAGGCCGATGTCGCTGGTGGAGCGGTGCTCCTGCAGCAGCAGCGTGGTGATGAGGAACCCGCTGAGCACGAAGAACGAGTCGACGATCGTCACCCACGACTCGACGTAGGTGAACATGGCGTGGCCGACGAGCACCATGCACACGCCGATGCCGCGGATGCCGTCGAAGCCGCCGACGAGGCCGAGCTTGGGCGCCGAGCTGACGAACGGTGCCCGGGTCGGGGCGGTCACGTGCGGTCCTCGCTCACGCCCGACGGCGCGGGCGGCTCGGGGGCCGGCGGTTCGGGTGAACCCTCAGCCCGCGCACCGGCCGTCGGTGCAGCCGCGGGCGGCGTGCCCTCGGCCGCCTCGGCCGACACCATGCCGCGGGAGCGCTGGCGCGCCTCCTCCACCGACACCATCTTCCCGGTGTTGAGGTCCAGGACCTCCTTCTCGGTGGCGAACCGGAGCTTCACCCGGAGCATCCGCTGCTCCACGCCGTAGAAGACCGGCAGGCAGGCCACGACGGTGATCGCGGCGAGGATCGGCACCCTGGTCTTCTCGCCGAGCACGGAGTCCAGCCCGAGCAGCTCGAGGATCACGAAGTACACCAACGTGTGCCAGACGTACACCGTGTACGACATGCGTCCGAGGAACCGCAGCGGCTTCCAGGACAGGGCCCGGTTGGGCCACCAGTCCTTCATGCGGGCCATGGCCAGCATGGCCGGCGCGAACGCCAGCGCCGTCACGGTGTGGCCGAAGTTGATCCAGTACGTCCCGCTCTGGCCGTCCACCGCGGTGGGCGGTGCCATGGGCACGAACGGGTACGGGAGCCCCGCCTTGGTGGCCAGGTCCTTGAGGAAGCCCGAGGCCACGAGCATGCAGCCGAACGACACGACCAGACCCACGAGGCCCACCCAAGGCAGGACCTTCTTCCACCGCTGCGGGAGCGGTTCGGGCAGCTTGGAGTTGAGGACGGCCAGGCCGACGCCCCACATGAGCGAGTCGGGGCGGGACAGCCACAGCAGGCTGAGCCCCCGCTGCAGCGAGACCTCGTTCGGGTCCGACGGGATGGCCACGGGGCCGGCGTGACCGGTCCAGCGCTGCCAGCCGATCCAGGCGGCGATCAGGCACAGCACGACGGCGAGCTGGGTCATCCACTTCTTGCGGATGCACACCAGCACGGTGATCGCGATCACCAGGTAGAACTGCTCCTCCACCGCGAGGGACCAGAACTGGTCGATCGAGGTCTTGCCCGCCATGGACGGGTCGACGGACAGCAGACCCACGGGGAAGACCAGCTGGTACACGTAGGTGACCGCAGCGACGGCTTCCTGCCACAGCACGGCCAGGCGCTCCCGGTCGAACAGCAGGCACAGCACGAACCAGGCGATGATGCACAGGTAGGCCGACGGCAGCAGCCGGACGGCGCGCCGTGAGTAGAACTTGCGCATGTTGATCGTCGACGTGTCACGGTGCTCCTGCAGGAGCAGCGTGGTGATGAGGAACGCGCTCATCACGAAGAAGACGTCGATGATGCCGGCGAAGCTGGGCGACAGCTGCGAGTAGGCGTGGTTGAACAGGACCATCAGGATCCCGATGCCCCGCACCCCATCGAAGCCACCGACGAAGCCCAACCTCGGTGCTTCGGACACGTACGGTGACGACGTCGCCCCCGCAATCGCCATGGAGGGGAGAGTACGGGGCGGTCAGGGTGCCGGACAACCGGGCAGCACCACCACCACGACGGGGGAGCAGATGTCAGCGGCAGAGAGCGAACAGATCGGGGTCGAGGAGTTCCGGGCGGAGGCCGCCGGATGGCTGGCAGCGCACCGGTCCGAGGCGCCCCGGGAGTACGGGGCGATCCTTCCCCCCGACCTCGCTCCCGAGGGGCGGGCCTGGCAGCGGACGATCTTCGACGCCGGGTTCGCCGGCATCCACTGGCCCACCGAGTTCGGCGGCCGGGGCCTGACGCCCGAGCACAACGCCGCCTGGATCACGGAGTGCGCGCTGGCCCAGGTGCCGCCGTTCCTCAACATGGTCGGCTGCGTGCTGACCGGCGGCGCCCTGCTGGCCTTCGGCACGCCGGAGCAGCAGGCCGAGCACCTGCGGACGATCATCACCGGCGAGCGCATCTGGTGCCAGCTGTTCTCGGAGCCCGACGCCGGGTCCGACCTGGCGGGCCTCTCCACCCGTGCCGTGCGCGACGGCGACGAGTTCGTCGTCGACGGCCAGAAGGTGTGGTGCTCGAACGGCCGGGTCGCCGACCGCGGCATCCTCATGGCGCGGACCGACCCCGACGCGCCGCCCCACAAGGGCATCTCGTTCTTCCTGGTCGACATGGCGTCGCCCGGCATCGAGCTCCGCCCGCTGCGCCAGATGAACGGCGACGCCGAGTTCGACGAGGTCTTCCTGACCGGCGTGCGCCTGCCGGCCGACTCGCTGCTCGGTCCGCTCAACGAGGGGTGGAT
>JAEZAI010000279.1 GCA_023427825.1 Actinomycetes bacterium | reverse complement strand
CATGTCGTGGGCGCTCGCCGCGGGGTTCGGGACGGTGACCGCGAGCGCCTCGACGTGGTGCTTCACCGAGCCCGAGGACCGCGAGTGGTGGAGCGCCACGTGGGCGGAGCGCATCACGAGCTCCCGGCTCGCGAGCCGTGCGGTCGAGATCGGGGCCGCCACACCCACCGACCTCGAGAGATGCGCCGACGCCTGGCAGGAGTGGGCCGTCGCTCCCGACGCCTGGTTCCTGGTGCCGCACGGCGAGGTCCTCGCCAGGGCCTGAACCGGGCGGCCGACCGACGGCGCTCAGCGGAGGAGCAGGAAGAGCTCCTCCATCTGCTCGACGGTCATGCCGTCAGCCCCGGCGGCCTCGGGGTCGGTGAGGCAGTGCCGGATGCCGGCGCCCATGAGCCGGGTGCCGACACGGTGCAGTGCGGCCTGCGCCGCGGCGAGCTGGGTGACGACGCCCTTGCAGTCCGCGCCCTCGTCGAGCAGCCGTTGCACACCTCGCAGCTGACCTTCCGCCCTGCGGAGCCGCTTCTGGACGTCCTCGGTCACCTCGTCGGGGAACCTCATGCCGCCGCCCCCTGCCGGCCGCGGGCGGCGCGGGTGGCAGCGGTCCACGTCGCGTAGCCGCCGTCGAGGTTGCGGGCCCTGATGCCGTGGTCCCGCAGCAGCGCCGTCGCGGTGTGGCCGCGCTGGCCGACCTCGCAGTACACGACGACCTTGTCGTCCTCGAACCGTTCGAGGTGGTCGCGCAGGTCGTCGAGCGGGACGAGCTCGGAGCCGGGAATCGCTCCGGCGCGGTGCTCGGCCGGCGACCGGACGTCGACGACGGTCCACCCGCCGTCGGCCAGCTCGGCGAGCTCGAGCGGATCGACCACGTCGCAGTCGCCGCTGATCACGTTCTCCGCCATGTAGCCCAGCTGGTTGACCGGGTCCTTCGCGGACGAGAACGGCGGTGCGTACGCGAGCTCCAGGTCGGCGAGCCGGTCGGCGGTCAGGCCGCCCGCCATGGCCGTGGCGATCACGTCGATGCGCTTGTCCACGCCGTTGCGCCCGACCGCCTGGGCCCCGAGGATCGTCCCGTCGTCGGGAGAGAACAGCAGCTTCATCGCCAGGCGGGTGGCCCCGGGGTAGTAGGTGGCGTGGTCGAACGGGTGGGAGTGCACGACCCGGTAGCGGCGACCCGCGGCCTGCAGCCGCTTCTCGTTCCACCCGACCGTCGCAGCGGCCAGGTCGAACACCTTGACGATCGCGGTGCCGAGCGACTCCACGGTTCGTGCCGGACGCCCCGCAAGGTGGTCGGCGACCCGTCGCCCCTGCCGGTTGGCGATGTTCGCCAGGGCGATGAGCGACGTGGCGTGCGAGACCGCGTCGGGCTTCTCGACCGCGTCGCCGACCGCGTAGACGTGCGGGTCGCTGGTCCGCATGTGCTCGTCCACCAGGATCCCGCCGGACGGACCGAGGGCGAGCCCGGCGTCGTGCGCGAGGCGGACATCGGGCCGGACGCCGATCGCGCCGATGACCACGTCCGCGGGGACGACCCTTCCATCGGCGAGCGACACGTCGGCCGGGCCGACCGATGCGACCTCGGCCCCCGTCTCCACCCGGATGCCGTGGGCGCCCAGCTCCTCCTCGACCAGGATCGCCAGCTCGGGATCGAGGGGGGCGAGGACCTGCGGCGTCGCCTCGACGATCGTGACGTCGAGTCCCTGGAGGACGAGGTTCTCGGCGACCTCGAGGCCGATGAACCCGGCGCCGATGACCGCCGCCGAGGCCTGCGAGGTGTCCACTGCGGACGCCATGCGGGATGCGTCCTCGACCGTGCGCAGCGTGAGCGCCCGTTCGTACCCCGGGATCGGGGGACGGGCCGGTGCGGCGCCGGTGCTGAGCACGAGGTTCCCGTAGTGGAGGTCCTCCTCGTCGCCGGTGAGCACGGAGCGGATGCGGACCCGGCGTGCCGTCGGGTCGATGTCCACCGCCTCGGTGTCCACGCGGACGGCGAGGCGGAAGCGTGCCTGCAGCGACGCCGGGGTCTGGAGCGTCAGGTCGTCCTCGTCGTCGATCACACCGCCGACGAAGTACGGCAGCCCGCAGTTGGCGAAGGACACGTGGCCGCTGCGCTCGATCACGATGATCTCGACGTCGTCGGCGAGCCGCCGGAGCCGAGTCGCCGTCGACATGCCACCGGCGACTCCGCCGATGATCACGACGGGTCCCTCGACGCGCGGCTCCCGGCCCTGCTCGTCGTCGTTCGCGATGTCGTCCATGTTCGCGATGTCGTCCATGCCGGCCTCCCCGGGCTCGATCCGTATACCCCCCAGGGTATGTGTCGAATGTGCTGGCGACCACGCGCCCTCTGGGCCGGACGTCGCAGTTGCGCTCGTCGGCGCCCCGGCGATCAGTTGCCGGATGCCGATCCCCGGCGGAACGGCACGACCCAGCGGAGCAACGTGCCCGGTCCGGAGCGGTCCAGCTGGAGCCGTCCTCCGAGCGTCCGGGCGCGGTCGGACAGGTTGTGGAGGCCGCAGCCGGAGTCGGGGTCCTGGGGGGCGCCGGTGCCGTCGTCCTCGATCGTCAGGACGATCTCGTCGCCGACCTCGACGGCGACGCGGACGTCGGTCGCTCCGGCGTGCTTGACCACGTTCGTGAGACCCTCGCGGAGCACCGGGATCATCTGCTGCGCCGTCAGGTCGTCGATCATCTCCACCCTGCCCTCGAAGCGGACGACCGGTCGGAAGTCGAGGGTCGCCGTCGTGGTCTCCACGACCTTCAGCAACTCGGCCCGGAGCCCACCCGTGCTCGTCGCCATCCGCGCCGTGTGGAGCGAGAAGATGGCCGCTCTGATCTCGGTGATCGTCGAGTCGAGCGACTCGACGGCGGCCTCGATCCGCTGACGGGTCTCCTCGTGGTCGTTGAGCCGTCCGAGCGTGGCCTGCAGGCTGAGGGACTCCGCGAACAGCCGCTGGATGACCGTGTCGTGGAGGTCACGGGCGATCCGCTCGCGTTCCTCCGTCACTGCCAGCGCACGGCCGGCGGCTTCCAACGCGTCGCGGCTCGCCTCGAGCTCGGCCTCGGCCCGCAGTCGCCCGGAGATGTCGCGGACGGCGGCGATGACGTGGAGGTCGGTGCCGAGCACCAACGGGTTCAGGCTCACTTCCACCGGGATCTCCCGGCCGTCCGAGCGCACCGCGTGCAGGGCGAGGCCGCTGCCCATCTCCCGATTGACCGGCTCCGCACGGAATCCCGCTCGATGTCCCCGGTGGGATCGTCGGACGGACTCCGGGAGCAGGTCCTCCACCGTCAGGCTGAGCAGTTGGTCGATCTCGTAGCCGAACAGGTCTCCCGCATGGCCGTTCGCGAAGACGATGTCACCGTCGCCGGCGACGACCAGGGTGGCATCCGGGGCCGCGTCGAGGAGCCGCCAGGCGAATTCGTCGCCGTACGATTCCAGGGAAGGGGCCCGTCCACCCATGGCGTCTGCCTCCTCTCCAGGCGTCACCCGCTGAGCGCCGTGCCGGGAGGCGAAGGCGAACACCTGGGCTCGGCGGCGAGCGTACGCCCCGGGCGGTTCGCCCGCACCCGGTCAGGACCCGTCGAGCGAAGCGGATCGATGCGTCGAGCGGCACGTGTGGTTCGTCGGTGGCGCCGCCGTCCGCGGCGATCGACCCGCCACGCGCCCGTCGCGACTCTGCCTCGAGGCGCACGCGTCATCCAGCGTCGGAGGTCGTCACCAGTTCCGCACCACGGTCACCGGCGACGTGACCGGCGTGTTCACCGTGGCGGCGTTCCCGAGCTGTCCGCGTGAGTCGTCACCCCAGCACCGCACCTCCTCGCCGGCGACGATGGCGCACGTGTGTCGGGCGCCGGCTGCGACCGCCGTCGCACCGGTGAGGCCGACCACGGCGACCGGCGTCGTGCTCGGGTCGGTCGTCCCGGAACCGAGCTGGCCTCGAGCGTTCGCACCCCAGCACCGCACGTCGCCGTCGGTGACCACCGCGCAGGTGTGTTGCGCACCCACGCCCACGGCGGTCGCTCCCGTGAGCCCACTCACGGTCACCGGCGCCGATGCTCCCGTGGTGGACCCGTCGCCGAGCTGACCGGCGTCGTTCGCTCCCCAGCACCGCACGGATCCGTCGCCGAGCACGGCGCATGCCGAGCTCCGGCCGGCGCTCACGGCGACCGCGTCCTCGATGCCCGACACGGACACTGGCACCGGCGAGTCGGCGGTGGAGCCGTTGCCGAGCTGCCCTGCGTCGTTCGCCCCCCAACACCGGATGGTGCCGTCGCCGAGGAGCGCGCACGAGAAGTCGAAGCCCGCCGACAGCGCCGTCGCGTCGAGTGGTCCGACGACGTCGACGCCGGTCTCCGAGAACGTCGTGGATCCGTCGCCGAGCTGCCCGCGGGAGTTGTCGCCCTGGCAACGGACGCCGCCTCCGGCGAGGATCATGCACGAGTGTGCGTTGCCGGTGGAGATGGCCCCCGGTGACGTCGCGCCGCCGGTCATCCCGACGCCGAGCGGAGCCCAGCACCGCCCGGCGCCCCCGACGAAGACGCCGCAGTTGTGGTACACGCTCGCAGCCAGGGCGGTCACCGCAGGGATGCCCTGCGAGGTCACCGCCACGTCGGAGTCCTGGAACGGCGAGTTCATCAGCTGTCCGAACCCGTTGAAGCCCCAGCAGCTCACCGTGGCGTCCGACCGGAGTGCGCAACTGTGCAGGTCGCCCAGGGCGAGCTGCGTCGCACCGGTGAGCGCCGGTCGGGGCGGCAGGTCGTTCGCGTGGAGGACGACCGGGGCGGTCGAGCTGAACGACGCCGCCTCGAGTGGCGTGTGGGTGCAGTCGCCGGCGACGTTGCTCCCGCGGACGTCGAAGCGCGCGGTCGAACCGGTGAACTGGCCGCCGGTCACCCGCATCTCGATCGGGAAGAGCCCGCCCTGGATCCCGAACAGGGACACCTCGATCGCCGACAAGGCGCCGTTGCTCCACGTGATCAGGCCCGTGCCGGATGCCCACGGCGTGCCGGGCGCCGGCGTGGCGCCACAGTGGTACCCCGGGAGGAACAGGGCGACGGCCAGCGTGCCGGACGAGAGCCCGAGGCCGAGCTGGGCCGAGCAGCCCGAGAGCTGCATCGGGGGGTCGGTGCTGAGGACGGTGTCGGTCGGCGTGGAAGTGGCCGGCGGCTGGTAGTGCGCGACGCCGGACAGCGATGCGCAGCTGACCAGCGGGTCGACGGGTCGGTCCGGCGTCGGCGCTGCGCATCCTGCGAACGCGACGAGTGCCACCAGGGCGATCAGCAATGCGGAGCGATGGCGTGAGTCCACGGGTCGGAACCTCCCGAGCGTCTGCAACGACACTGCACCCCTCCGGGTCGGCCACCTAGAGCCGAAGGTCACTCGGGCCGGGCAATGGTGACCAAGGGCTCTGTCGAGCGCGGTCGCCCGGTGCGACGGTGGAGGAGTGTCAACCGGGCGCGACCTGACCCGTCCCGAGAGCGTCGCCTATCTCGGCGGAGCCTCGGACGGACGGGTCGCGCTGTCGGTCCAGGCGTTGCCCTACGTGTTCATGGCGCCGATCCACCTCGTGACGGACGGCAGCGACGGACTCTCCCTGGTCGTGGCGGTGGACCCCGCGGATGCCGATCTCCGAGCCATGCAGGGCAACGTGGTCGCAGTCCACACGGACGGGATCGCGGCCGACGGTGGTCGCTGGCAGGTGCTCGTTCGCGGGAGGTCGACCGTCCCCGACGGCGGTGCACGCGGCAGTGGGCCGGAACTGGCGCGGGTGAAGGCAGAGCTCATCCGAGGGTGGACGTCGCTCGGAACGGCGCCGGCGAACTTCGGTCCGCCCACGCTCCTGCCGCTCGACCGTCCTGTCGACTGACCGGAGCGGATCAGCGCCTGCGCGTCTGCATCCGCACGGCGAACACCGCCGCCTCCGTCCGGTGGCTCATCCCCAGCTTGGCGAGCAGGTTGGACACGTAGTTCTTCACCGTCCGCTCCGACAGCACCATGTCGGACGCGATCTCACGATTGGTCCTGCCCTCGGCGAGCAGGTCCAGGATGCGTCGCTCCTGCTGGGTGAGCTCGTTCAGTCGTTCGTCCTCGGCCGCAGCCCGTCGGATCCGCGCGGCGGCGCACTCGGCCTCGGCGCGACTGATCAACGACGCGCCACCGGCGACACGGCGGACGGCGTCGACCAGGTCGACGCCCCGAACCCGCTTGAGGACGTAGCCCGCTGCGCCGGCGACGACCGCGTCGAGGAGGGCGTCGTCGTCCGGGAAGGAGGTGAGCATGAGGCACGCCAGATCGGAACGGCGCTCCAGGAGCTCACGGCAGAGCTCGATTCCGTTGCCGTCCGGCAGCTGCACGTCGAGCACCGCCACGTCGGGCGCTGCCGCGTCGAACCGCCGGAGCGCGCTCTCGACGGAGTCGGCTTCGCCGACCACCTCGATGTCCCCGTCCGCTTCGAGGAGCTCCCGGACGCCGCGACGCACGACCTCGTGATCGTCGACGAGGAAGGCCCGGATCGTCACGGTGAGACCTCGGTCGGATGGAGACGGAGCTCACGTGCGCCGTGCGGCACCCGGTACCCCGAGACCACATCGGTCGAGATGCTGAGGAACCGGTGACGATCGAGGTCGCCGGGCGACGGACGGCGTCCGTCGATCGAACGGAAGGCGGACAGAGGTTCTCGCAGCGCCCGTCCGAACCCGCGGATGAGCACGCTCCAACCGGCGCCGGTGCAGGGGTCCAGGTCGTCCACCTCGAACGCCACGATCACGTGGTGGGCGGCAGCGGCGAGCTCGGCGCCGTGCTCCAGGCGTGCGACGACCACGTCGTCGACCAGCTCGTAGCGGACCGGGAGGATCGCCGGCAACGAGGAGACCGTGACGCCGATCCGTCCCAACGACCTGGTCGCGACCAGTCGAAGGCACTCCGCGGCGTCCACGACGTCGACATCGGTCAACTCGACCCCCACGCGCCGATGATCCGATCAGCGGGTCGTCCGGAACAGGGTCCTAGGTCACCGGACGTCGTGGCCGGATCGAGGACCTATGGCCCTGCACAGCCGGGGGTGCTGCGCACGACGATCGACGTGAGAGGAATCCGCGAACGAGGAGGACGCCGGATGGCCGAGGTGCAGAACGTCGAGGAGCTGCAGGAGCAGGTGGATTCGCTCCAGAAGGAGCTCAACCAGCTCCGTCGTCAGCTCGCTCAGGCCGAGCTCGAGACGTGGCGGGCCCGCATCGACGACGTCGAGGTGCAGGTGCACCTGGCCTCGCTCGACGCCCAGGACCGGATCCAGCCGCTGATCGACGGCGTCCGCAACGCGTGGCTCGACGCCCAGGCGACCCTGTCGGCGACCACCGACACGGCGTCGGACGTCGTCGACGACATCCGGGTCGGTCTGGAGCGCACCATGCGCGACCTCCGGCAGGCGCTGCTCGGCGCCGCGACCGCGCACAGCGGCTGATCGGGAC
>JAEZAI010000266.1 GCA_023427825.1 Actinomycetes bacterium | reverse complement strand
GTCGCGTTCGTCGTGATCGACGTGCCGCAGGCGCTCGAGGCCTTCGACGAGGCGGCGCCCAAGATGCTCGACGCCGCCGGGCTCGAGTACGACCTCATCAAGGTGCCGATCGGCACCGCCGACATGACCCCGCAGATGCAGCAGGTCAAGAACAGCGGTGCCACGGTCGTCCAGGTGGTCGGCAACGACGCCTTCTGCATCGCGGCGTTCAACGGCCTGAAGGCGGTCGGCTACGACGGCGACATCACCGCCGTCACGCAGTGCATCACGGACGCCACCCGCGAGGCCGTCGACCCGTCGGTCCTCGAAGGCATGTACATCACCGCCACCGCGGCGGTCGGCGACGAGGACGACGAGGGCTACCAGCTCTACAAGGCGACCATGGAGAAGTACGCGCCGGGGACCGAGCCCAACGACAGCATCCCGATGAACGCCTGGGTGTCGATGATGTCGTTCCTCACGGCGCTCGAGAAGCTCGACGGCGACGTCACGACCGAGTCGGTCAACACGACGATCAAGGCCATGGACAAGTCCGTCATGCCGGGTGCGGGCGGCGTCGAGTACCAGTGCAACGGCAAGGCCAACCCGGCGACCCCGGCGGTCTGCTCGGCGCAGGTCCTGCAGGCGCAGCTGGACGGCCAGGGCAACCCGTCCAGCTACTCGGTCGGCGAAGCCGTGGCGGGCTGAGCCGGACCCCATCCGTTCCCATCTGGGCCGGGGAGCTCGCTCCCCGGCCCTCCGGAGTCGCCGTGAACCATCTGGGCAACCTCCTCCTCGGCATCGGCAACGGTGGCGTGTTCGCGGCCCTGGCCGTCGCGCTGGTCATCACGTACCGGAGCTCCGGCGTGGTGAACTTCGCGACCGGTGCGATCTCGCTGACCGCCGCGTACATCTACGCGGGTCTCCGCAAGGGAGAGCTCCTGCTGATCGTGCCGGGTCTCCCCCGTTCGATCTCCGTGGGAGCGCCGCTCAACTTCGCGTCCTCCGCGCTGATCGCCCTGGCCATCGCCGGAGCGATCGGGGCGCTGCTGCACCTCCTGGTGTTCCGACCCATGCGCAACGCGCCGCAGCTGGCCAAGGCCGTCGCCAGCCTGGGCGTGCTCGTCGTGCTGCAGGGCACCCTCGCCACGCGCTTCGGCACGGCGCCGATCAGCGTGGCGCCGCTGTTCCGCTCCGAGCGCTGGGAGATCGGGTCCGTGGGCCTCCTGTCCGACCGCTTCTACCTGGCGGTCACCGTGCTGGCCCTGACCGTCCTCCTGGCCGCGGCGTACCGCTTCACGCGCTTCGGGCTCCTCACCCGGGCCGCCGCGGAATCGCAGACGGGGGCGTACATCAGCCGCATCTCTCCCGACCGGATCGCGCTGGCCAACTGGATCATCAGCGCGGTGGTCGCCGGCATCGCGGGCATCCTCATCGCGCCGCTGAGCCCGCTCACCCCCATCACCTACACGCTCTTCGTGGTGCCGGCGCTCGCCGCCGCCGTGATCGGTCGCTTCGAGTACCTGCTGGTCGCCGCCGTCGCCGGTCTCGGGATCGGGATGCTCCAGTCCGAGGCGACCTCGATCTCGACCTACGACTGGATGCCCGCCACCGGGGGCGCCGAGCTGGTGCCGCTGATCGTGATCATCATCGCCCTCCTCGTCGCCGGTCGCGACATGCCGGCCCGGTCGGGGCTCGTGCGCCAGCCGCTCGGGCGGGCCCCTCGGCCGCGCTCCCTGCTCCTGTCCACCGTCGCAGGGACCGCCGTGGGCGTGGTCGCGCTGGTGGCGACGTCGGGCGAGTGGCGGGCGGCGGTGATCGCCTCGATGATCGCCGGCGTCATCGCCCTGTCGCTCGTGGTCGTCACCGGCTACGCCGGGCAGGTCTCGCTCGCCCAGCTGGCGTTCGCCGGGGCCGCCGCCTTCACGCTCAGCGCCGTGACCAGCACCTGGAACCTGCCGTTCCCGATCGCCCCGATCGTGGCGGCACTGGTCGCCACCGTCGTCGGTGTGCTGGTCGGACTCCCCGCCCTGCGCCTCCGCGGCGTGGCCCTCGGCGTGGTCACGCTGGCGCTGGCCTACGCGATCGAGGCGGTCTGGTTCCGCAACACCGACGTCGTCGGGACCTCCGGGGCCGACATCGAGCCGCCGACGCTGTTCGGGATCGATCTCAGCGTCGGCATCGGCGCGGCGTTCCCCCGGATCGAGTTCGGGCTGCTCTGCCTCGTCACGCTCGTCGGGGTCGCCGTCGGCGTGGCGTTGCTGCGACGCAGCTCGCTCGGCTCGGCCATGCTCGCCATCTGCGCCAACGAGCGGTCCGCGGCCGGAGTCGGCGTGAACGTCACCCGCGTCAAGGTGATCACGTTCGCGATCAGCTCGTTCATCGCGGGCCTCGGCGGCTGCCTGATGGCGTACCGCCGGACCACGGTCACGTTCGAGTCGTTCACGGCGCTCGGTGGCCTGGCCCTGCTCGCCACCGTCTACCTGGCGGGCATCACCTCGGTCTGGGGTGGCGTGCTCGCCGGCGTGCTGGCCAGCGCCGGCATCGTCTTCTTCCTCATGGGCCGGATCTTCGAGCTCGGTGGTTGGTACGACGTCATCACGGGCGTCCTCCTGGTGGTCACGCTGATCACCAACCCCGAGGGCCTGGCGCTGTTCGGCCACCAGCTCGCCGACCGGCTCCGCCTTCGCCGCGCCGAGCCCGTCCCCGGACCCGATGTCGCGACGGTCACCGAGCTCACCGGTGCCGGCCCTGCACCCGCGGTCGACCTGTCCGCGAACCACCTGGTCGTCACCGGCCTGTCGGTGCGCTACGGCGGGGTGACCGCGGTCAGCAACGTCTCCTTCGACGTCCCGGGCGGCACGATCGTCGGACTGATCGGCCCCAACGGCGCCGGCAAGACCAGCGTGATCGACGCCATCACCGGCTTCGCCCGCAGCGACGGCACCGTGCAGCTCGGTGGCGAGGACGTGTCCAAGTTCCCGCCGCACGTGCGCGTCCGTCGCGGCATCGCCCGGACCTTCCAGTCGCTGGAGCTGTACGACGACCTGACGGTCGAGGAGAACGTGAGCGTCGCCGCCGAGGGACTCCCGCCCGGAGAGCGGGGCGACGCCATCACCCGGGCGCTGGCTCAGGCCGGGATCTCCGGATTGCGGTCACGCCCCGCCGGCGACCTGAGCCAGGGCGAGCGACAGCTGGTGTCGATCGCCCGGGCGTGCGTGACCGACCCACGGGTGCTCCTCCTCGACGAGCCCGCCGCGGGACTCGACCGGAGCGAGCGCATCCACCTCACCGAGCGCATCCGCCACATCGCCGCGGCCGGGACCGCGGTGCTCCTCGTCGACCACGACGTGTCGCTGGTCCTCGGCGTCTGCGACGCGATCAACGTCCTCGACTTCGGCGCCGTGATCGCGAGCGGCTGCGCGGACGACATCCGAAACGACCGCATGGTGGCCGAGGCCTACCTGGGCGGCGTGCGCGACGAGACGGAGGTCCCGGCGTGAGCCGGCGACCGAGCGAGCGCAGCGAGCCGGACGTGGATGGGGTCCGGGGGCGCAGCCACCGGGAAATGCACCGCGTGAGCCGAGGGCGCAGCCACCGAGAGGAGATCGCGTGAGCCGGCGGCTGGAGTGTCGGGGGCTGACCGCCGCTCGGGAGTCGATGGTCGTCCTGCGCGACCTCGACCTGGACGTCGACGCCGGAGAGGTGCTCACGCTCCTGGGGCCGAACGGCGCGGGGAAGACCACGCTGCTCCTCACGCTCGCCGGGCTGCTGCCGGCGCGGGGCGGCACGGTGGCGGTCGACGGCGTCGAGCTTCGCAACGCCAGCGCCACGCAGGCCAACCGCGAGGGCATCGTGCTGGTGCCCGACAACCGTTGCCTCTTCACCACGCTCACGGTGGAGCAGAACCTCGAGGTCCCCCGGCGGCGGGGCGGTCCCACGCCGAAGGACATGGTGTCGACGTTCCCCGCGCTGGAACGTCGGTGGAAGGTCCACGCCGGTGCGCTGTCGGGCGGCGAGCAGCAGATGCTGGCGATGGCCCGTGCGCTCATGCAGGAGCCCAAGGTGCTCCTGATCGACGAGATGAGCATGGGGCTCGCGCCGCTCGTCGTGGAGTCCCTCTTCCAGACCGTGCGCGGCATCGCTGCGGAGCACGGCACCGCCATCGTGCTCGTCGAGCAGCACGTGAAGTTGTCGCTCGAGGTCGCGGACCAGGCGATCGTGCTCAACCACGGGCAGGTGGTGCTGCGGGACCGGGCGGCATCGCTGCGCGACGACGACCGGGTCGAGCGCGCCTACTTCGACGACATGGGTCCGGCCGGAACGCCGGACGCCGACGGGGGTGGCGGCGGTGCCGCGCCCTCCCCCGCCGCTGCGCCGGTCGGTGTCCCGGCGGCCGACGGGCAGGCTCCTGCGCCGCAGGTGGGGGCGAACCCCAACGGTTGAGCGCGGTCGCTACGACGTGGCGGCGTCGTGGCCGGCGAGCGCCGCCTTGGCGAGCGTGTTCTCGGCCAGGCGCATGTGGGCTGCGTCGACCAGTCGGCCGTCGCGGCCGATCGCGCCGATGCCCTCGGCTTCCGACGCCCGGTAGTCCGCGATCGCGGCCCGGGCCGCCGCGATCTCGTCCTCGGTGGGTGCGAACACCTCGTGGGCGATCGGGATCTGGCTCGGGTGGATCGCCCACTTCCCGTCGAAGCCGAGCAGGCTGGCGTGCGTGGCGCTGCGCCGGTAGCCGTCGGGGTCCTGGTACGCCGGGTACGGCGCGTCGATGGCGTCGATGCCCGCCGCCCGCGCCGCGGTCAGCACCTGCACCCGTGCGTAGTGCCAGAAGTCGCCGGGGTAGTCGCCCACGGGGTCGAAGTTGCCGTCCACCCGCGCCCGTTGCGACGCGGACAGGTCCCCTGCCCCGAAGATGATCGCCTCGAGCCTCGGGCTCGAGCGGGCGATCGCTGCGGCCTCGGCCAGCCCGGCGGACTCCTCGATCAGCACCTCCAGGCCGACGCGGTGCTCGGTGCGGAGCTTGGACTCGAGCTGCGTCAGCAGCACGTCCACCCACCAGACGTCGCGGGCGGAGCGGGCCTTGGGAACGATCAGCACGTCCAGGTGCTCGCCGGCGCCGGTCACGAGCTCGACGACGTCGTCGTGGCACCACGGCGTGTCGATGCCGTTGATGCGCACCGCCCTCACGGTCCGGCCCCAGTCGAGCTCGCGGAGCGCCGCCACGGCCGTGGCCCGGGCCGACTCCTTGGCGGACGGCGCGCACGCGTCCTCGAGGTCGAGGAACACCAGGTCGGCGCCCGACGAGGCCGCCTTCTCGCACATCTTCTCGCTGCTGGCCGGAGTGGCCAGCTCCGCCCGTCGGATTCGTGGTGGTCGCACCGGGCTCCTCCCGTGGTCGCACGCGCCGTGGGCGCGTCAGATCGTGCCGTCGTCGGCCAGCTCGGCCAGCTCGTCGGCACCCAGGCCGAGCAGCTCGCCGTACACCGCCTCGTTGTCCCGGCCGAGCTCGGG
>JAEZAI010000204.1 GCA_023427825.1 Actinomycetes bacterium | reverse complement strand
GAGCGCGTGCTGGGCGGCGGTGAAGGCGGGGGCGTTGCGGTCGTTGACCTTGCCGGCGATCAACGCGGCGCGCTCGGTGCTGATGTCGCCGCGGGCGAGTGCTGCGGCGATCTGGGGGATGTAGGTGCGGAGTCGTCGGGTGTGGCGTTGCGGGTCGGGGTGGGCGAAGCGGGCGATGCCGGTGCCGGCGAGCACGTCGGCGAGGAGGTGGTCGAGGTCGTCGACGCGGTCGGCGTCGATGACGAGGGAGAGCTCGACGACGGTGCCGTTCGCGTTGGGGTCGGTGGCGGCGCCGCGGCGGACGAGCTCGAGGAGTGCTTGGGCGCGGAGTTCGTTGCGGGTGGGGATGTCGAGGTCGGGGTTGTTGGCGGTGTCGTTCTTCCACTTGCGCCACAGCTGGTTGGTGGCTTTCTCCAAGAGCTGTTCGAACGACGCGCCGTCGGCGCCGGTGAGGGTGCCGTTGACGATGACGTCGGCGTCGGTGCGGTGCACGGTGACGTTGGAGCGGGATGGTTCGGGTTGGGTGCCGTCGGTGTCGGCGTAGCGGGCGAGGTCGTCGACGAGGACGCGGAACTGGTTGAACGACGGTTCGGAGGCGGACAGGTCGAGCAGTGCGCTCTGCGCGGCGGTGAAGGCGGGGGCGTTGCGGTCGTTGACCTTGCCGGCGATGAGGGCGGCGCGTTCGGCGCTGATGTCGCCGCGGGCCAATGCGGCGGCGATGTCGGGGAGGTCGGTGCGGAGGCGGCGGGCGACGCGGGCTTCGCCGGCGACGGTGGCGCGGGTGCGGCCGTGGCGGCGTTCGAACCAGGTGGCGGGGGTCATGCCGTAGCGGCGGTCACACAGGTCGCGAGAGGCGATCTCGTCGAGCACGGCGCCGCCGATCGCGGCCAACGAACGACGGGCCAGTTCCACGTCGTCGAACAGGCCGAAGCACTCGTCGTCGGAGAGGCCTTTCACGACCGTCGCCGCAAGCTCCCGGGCCGCGGCGGCGAGCGCGGTGGAGGCGTCGGTGCCGGCGAACGACGGCGCGAACCGCGTCCTTGGCCGCGGAGTGCCCTGGTCGTCGCGGCCCTGCTCGGTGTCATCGTCGTCGCCCGTACCGATCGAACACATGTTCGTAGTGTGCCGGCAGAGTGTGACAGTCCGGTCATGCCGTGAGCAGCGACGTCCCTCCTCGCGATCCGTACCACAGATCCTGAACGGATCCGCAGCGGTGCGCGCCGCCGGGTCCGGGCCGGTCGGACGCCGCCGGTAGGTTGCACCGGTGAGCTACCCGCCCGGGCCGCCCAACGCCGGACCCCCCACCCAGACCCCCACCTGCTACCGGCACCCCGACCGGTCTGCCGGCGTGGGCTGCCAGCGCTGCGGCCGCCCCATCTGCCCCCAGTGCATGGTCCAGGCGTCGGTCGGCTACCAGTGCCCCGAGTGCACCCACGCCCGGCCGCAGAAGGTCGTGTCGGGGCCGGCGGCGTTCGGTGCGGCCGGCGGCGGCGTGCTGGTCGGCAAGGTGATCATCGCGATCAACGTCGCGGCCTACGTGCTGATGGTCGCGGTCGGTGGCTCGACCTCGCCGTCGGGGACGATCTACGAGCAGGGCGGCACCTGGGCCGGCGGCGTGGCGTACGGCGACTGGTGGAGGATCGTCACCGGCGGCTTCCTGCACGCGAGCCCGCTGCACCTGCTCATGAACATGTTCCTGCTCTGGCTCCTCGCCAAGGAGCTGGAACCCTCGCTCGGCCACCTGCGCTTCGGGCTGGTGTACCTGGTGTCGCTCCTGGGCGGCTCGCTCGGCGTGATCGCGCTGTCGCCCGACACCATGGCGGTGGGCGCGTCCGGCGCGATCTTCGGCCTGATGGGGGCGCTGGTGGTCCTGCAGCTGCGGGCGCGCCAGAACCCGTGGAACACCGGCCTCGGCGGGCTGGTCGTGATCAACCTCGTGATCACGTTCGCCATCCCCGGCATCTCGATCGGCGGGCACGTCGGCGGGCTGCTGGCCGGAGCGCTGGCCGGCCTGTTCGTCACCCCCGAGACCGGACCGCGCACCACACTCGGCGTGCGCGACGGCTTCCTGGCCCTGACGGCGATCGGCCTCGGCGTGCTCGCCGTGGTGGTGGCGGGAGTGGTGGTCCCGGGCGCCTAGGCCGGCCGGGCGACGCGCTCGGCGACCACCCGCCCCAGCGACGTCAGGTTGCGGCTCCAGATCCGGTGGAACACCGGAGCGGTGACCAGCGCGGCCAGCGGCCCGCCGAGGTACCAGGGGAAGCGCAGCTCCTCGGTCCACGCGAACCGGGTCCGGTGGCCGCCGTCGAGCGGTCCGAGCCGGAAGGTGCCCTCGCCGGTGACGAGTCCCACGTGGCGCACGCCCATGGCCCGCTCGGGCACCCACGTGGTGATCTCCATGTGGTCGACCAGCCGGAACGGACCGACCTGCGTGTCGCAGTCGAAGGTGGTGCCCTCGCCGGCGTGGCGCTCGGAGGTGAATCGGATCGCCCGGGCGTCGGTCATCCACTCGACGTGCCCGGCGACGTCCTCCACCACCGACCACACCTCGGCGGGCGTGGCGTCGAGCTCGATGGACACGGCGACGCGGGACACGAGCGCAGGCTACGGGCTGACGGTCACGGGCGTCGGTACGTGCTGACCAGCCCGTCCGACGCCGGTCCGTCCTCGCCCCACGACTCCCGGCGGTCGACCAGCTCGAGGCCGGCCGCCCGGGCCCAGCCGTCGATCTCGTCGGGCGTCGCCACCCGGATGCGCCACGGACGCAGCCGGACCGGCTCGCCGTCTCGCAGCTCCACGTGCTGGCCGGTCACGATCCCGGTCCCGGGATCGGCCTCGGTGGCGATGAGCACGACGGCATCGGCCCGAACCTCGCTCGCGGCGAGCTGCGGTCCCGGAACCAGCGGTGCCGGCACGAAGGCCTCGACCACCAGATGGCCGCCCCGCCGCAGACGCGCCGCCGCTCCCGCCACGCACGCCGACTGGCGACGTTCGTCGGGCAGGTTGCACAGCAGGTTGCACGCCGCGAGCACGACGTCGAACGGACCGTCGGGCCACGGCGCGAACGGCGTGCCTGCCGCGGCGCTGCCGTCAGGTGCGCCGACGTCGCCCAGCACGCGCTCGACGTGCCCGTCAGGATCCTTCGCCGTCAGCACAGCGAGCATCTCCTCCGCGGCGTCGACGCCGGTCACCTGCAGCCCGAGCGATGCGAGCGGCAGCGCCAACCGGCCCGTG
>JAEZAI010000091.1 GCA_023427825.1 Actinomycetes bacterium | reverse complement strand
GAGCCGCCCTCGGTGGACAGCCTGTACTTCTGGGCGCTGCAGGCGGACTTCGCGGACGAGCGCGGGCGACGTGCCGGCGGCGCGCACCTGGGCCTGCAGTGGCACCCGCAGCACCCGGGCTCCACCGCCGTGAACTGGGGCGGCTACGACGCCTCGGGCCGCGAGCTCGACGGCTCGGGGTCGGAGCTCCCGTCCGCGCTGCACAACGTGAACACCCGGGACATGCCGTGGTCGCCGCGGCAGCCCTACCGCCTCACGATCGCCCGCCACGACGGCGACGACGGACCCGTGTGGCGGGGCAGCGTCACCGGGCCCGACGGCCGGGTCACGGTGGTCCGGGACCTGTACCCGCCGGGCGACCGCATCGACGGCGTCGTCATGTGGTCGGAGGTCTTCGCCCGCTGCGACGACCCGACGGTCGGGGTCCGGTGGAGCGATCCCCGGGTCATCACGCTCGACGGCGGCGAGCTGGCACCGTCGCGGTGGTCGGTGAACTACCAGTCCTACGCCGACGGCGGGTGTGCGAACACCGACTCGCGCATCGACGGCATCGGCGTGGTCCAGTGGACGAACGCGGCGAGGAGCACGCCGCAGGGCGCGCTGCTCGCCGTGCCCGGGCCGGACGGACCGGCTCCCGCCTGAGGGTGCGCTCCGGTACCGTCCCGACCATGACGGGGGCACAGCCGCAGCCGGCGGCAGCGAGCAGGTACAACCTTGCGGACCAGTGGGAGGCGGTGGTCGACCGGGTCGCCGAGCGGGAGGCGGTCGTTGCCGGCGACCGGCGCCTGACCTACGGCCAGCTCGAGGAGCGGGCCAACCGCCTGGCCAACCACCTTGCGGCGGCGGGCGTGGGCCCCGGTGACTTCGTCGGCTGCTACCTCACGAACGGCACCGAGTACCTGGAGACGATGTTCGCCGCCTTCAAGCTGCGGGCCGTGCCGGTCAACATCAACTACCGCTACGTCGCCGACGAGCTGCGATACCTGTTCGCCGACGCCGGCCTGGTCGCCGTGGTCTGCGAGCAGCGCTTCGCTCCGAACGTTGCCGAGGTCGCCGGCGACGTGCCCACCCTGCGGCACACGCTCGTGGTCGCCGAGCCGGGGACGGAGGCGTCGCTCGACGGCGTGCCCGGCGGCGCGGACTACGAGGCCGCGCTGGCTGCGGCGTCGCCCGACCGGCCCGTGGTCGAGGGCCGGGGCGACGAGGACATCTACGTCATCTACACGGGTGGCACCACCGGCATGCCCAAGGGCGTGGTGTGGCGGATGGGGGACGCGTTCTTCGGGTGCATCGGCGGCGGCGACCCCATGCGGATGACCGGCCCGGTGTCCAGCCCGCAGGAGACCGTCGAGCGCATCATCGACTTCGACTTCACGTTCTACGCGCTGGCTCCGATGATGCACGCCGCCGCCCAGTGGGTCTCGGTCATGTGGCTCCTCTGCGGCGCCAAGGTGGTGCTGCACCAGGGCCGCTTCGATCCCGCCGTGGTCTGGCGCACGGTGGCCGAGGAGAAGGTGAGCGCCATGACCGTGGTCGGTGACGCCATGGCCCGGCCGCTCTGCGACGAGTGGGACGCCAACGGCCCCTTCGACGCCAGCTCGCTGTTCTCGTTCTCGAACGGGGGCGCGCCGATCAGCGCCACCGCCCGGCACCGCGTGCAGGAGATGCTGCCGAACGTGGTGTTCACCGACGGCTTCGGTTCGTCCGAGACGGGCATCCAGGGCAGCCAGCGCCTGCAGCCGGGTGAGGACTCCGGCAACGTCACCCGGTACGACAACGTCGCCGACGGGACCAAGGTGCTCGACCTCGACGGTCACGAGCTGCGTCCGGGCTCCGGCGAGATCGGGCGGGTGGCCCACACCGGCTGGATCCCGCTGCGCTACCACAACGCGCCCGACAAGACCGCCGAGGCGTTCGTGGAGATCGACGGGCGGCGCTACGTCATCTCGGGCGACATGGCCACCGTCGAGGCCGACGGCTCCGTGGTGCTCCTTGGCCGCGGGTCGGTCAGCATCAACACCGGCGGCGAGAAGGTCTTCCCCGAGGAGGTCGAGGGCGTCCTCAAGGGTCACCCCGACGTGTACGACGCCGTCGTGGTCGGTGTCCCGCACGAGCGCTGGGGTGAGCAGGTGGTGGCGGTCGTCCAGCCCGTCGAGGGGCGCACGCCCACGCTCGCCGACATCGAGGAGTACGCCCGAGACCACCTGGCCGGGTACAAGGTGCCGCGCGAGCTGGTGCTGGTGGACACCGTCGTCCGCTCGCCCGCCGGCAAGGCCGACTATCGCTGGGCCAAGCAGGTCGCAGCCGGTTCCTGATTCCAGAATCCGTGCACACGGCGACCTGCGGCGCGCTGGGCCAAGCAGGTTGCAGGCGGCACATGAGTCCCCGCCGACCGGTGGTGCGGTGATCCGTCACGCCGACGACGGGGAGGTCGTCGGCGCCGCCTAAGTTGGGCGACCGTCATGATCTCGGTCTCCGGACTCTCCAAGGCCCACGGTGGCCGCACGCTGTTCACCGACGTCTCGTTCCGTCTGGTGCCCGGCCGCCGCGTCGCGCTCGTGGGCGGCAACGGCGTCGGCAAGACCACGATCCTGGAGATCGTCGTCGGCCTCCAGCGGGCCGACAGCGGCGAGGTCCACATCGCCAAGGGGAGCCGCATCGGCTACCTGCCCCAGGAGCTGACCGAGCAGGTGAAGGGCTCCGTGATCGAAGAGGTCCTGCGGGGCGCGGCCCACATCACGGACCTCGAGGAGCAGCTGGCCCGCCTGGCGGCCGACGTCGCCAGCACCGGCCCGGGCGGCGCCGACGAGGACGAGGACGCCCACGAGCACGCGCTGGCCGCGTACGGCGAGGTCCAGCACCGGTTCGAGACGCTCGGGGGCTACGGCGTGGAGGCCGAGGCCCGGCGAGTGCTCGGCGGCCTGGGGTTCACCGTCGCCGACGGCGACCGTCCTGTGGAGGAGCTCTCGGGAGGGTGGCGCATGCGCGTCGCCCTCGCGCGGCTCATGCTCAGCGCGCCGGACCTGCTGGTGCTCGACGAGCCCACCAACCACCTGGACGTGGAGTCGGTGGCGTGGTTGGAGCAGTACCTCCAGGACTGGCCCGGCGCCATCCTCTTCGTCTCCCACGACCGCGACTTCCTGGACGCCGTGGCCGAGCGGGTGATCGAGGTCGCGCAGGGTCGGGCCACCGAGTACGTCGGCGGGTTCGCCGAGTTCGTCGTCCAGCGCGAGGAGCGTCACCAGGCGGCGATCGCGGCCGCCGAGGCCCAGCAACGCCAGATCGCCCACGTGGAGCGCTTCGTCGAGCGGTTCCGCTACAAGGCGACGAAGGCCCGCCAGGTGCAGTCCCGCATCAAGACGCTCGAGAAGCTCGAACGACTCGAGGCGCCGACGGTCGAGCAGGTGCAGGCCCGGTTCTCGTTCCCGAAGCCCCAGCGCTCGGCCCGGGTGGTCGTCGAGGCCGAGGACGCCACGGTCGGCTTCGACGGCCTGCCCGTCCTGGAGCACGTGAACCTGGTGCTGGAGCGCGGGCAGAAGCTGGCGCTGATCGGCCCCAACGGCGCCGGGAAGACCACGTTGCTGCGGCTGCTGCTGGGACGCCTGCCGGCCATGGCCGGCCACGTGCAGCTCGGCGCCAACGTGGACATCGCCGAGTTCGCCCAGCACCAGGTGGAGGCGCTGGACTTCGACCGCACGGTCTTCGAGGAGCTCCGGCGGGCGGTCGGCGACGAGCACGGCCGCAACCTGCGCACCGTGCTCGCCGCGTTCGGCTTCAAGGGCGACGCCGTCGATCGAAAGGTCGCCGACCTGTCCGGCGGCGAGCGGACCCGCCTGGCCCTGGCCCGGATCATGGTGGAGCCGGTCAACCTGCTGGTGCTCGACGAGCCGACCAACCACCTGGACCTGCCGTCGTGCGACGTGCTCGAGGACGCGCTGGTCGCGTACCCCGGCGCCGTGCTGCTCGTGACCCACGACCGCTACCTCATCCGGTCCGTGGCCGACGCGCTCCTCGAGGTGCGCGACGGCACCGTCGTGTACCACCCGTCGGTCGATGAGGAGGTCCTGGCCCCGAAGGGCGTCATGGCCGCGGCGTCCCGGGCCACTCCCGAGGCCGCGCCGGCCGCTTCGCCCGCAGCGGGCGGTCGTCGCCAGAGCAAGGCCGACCAGCGCCGGGCGTCGGCAGGGGAGCGGCGCGCCAAGGAGCAGTCCACCAAGGCGTTGAAGACCCGCGTCCGATCGCTGGAGCGCCAGGCGCACGAGGCCGAGAAGGCGGCCGGGGAGCTGGCCGCACAGCTCGCCGATCCCGACATCTACGACGACCACGCGCTCGTCCGGGACCTGGCCGACCGCCACGAGGCCGCAGCCGCGAAGGCGGAGCAGCTGCTCGCCGAGTGGATGGAGGCCCAGGAGGAGCTGGACGCCCACTCCTGAGCGCCCGGGCGCGGACGCGCAGCGACCCGGACGCGCAGGTGTGCGTCCGGGTGGGGTTGGTGGTGGGTTGCTGTCAGGTGTGGTGGTGCGTCCGTTGGGGTCCCGCGCTCATGCGGCGGGTGCGGCTCGTCGGCGCCGGCGGTGTTCGGTGTCCATCTGGTGTCCGGAGGGTGTGGTGATGGTGAAGAACCCTTGGCCCGGACCAGGTTGGGGGTTGGCGGTGATCCGCCATCCTTTGCGGTGGACGATGCCGTGATGCCGTCGGCAGAGCAGCACGAGGTTGACGGTGACGGTTCTGCCGTCTCGAGACCATTCGATGACGTGGTGGGCGTCGCACCAGGAGGCGGGGCAGTCGCATCCTGGGTAGGCGCAGCCGCCGTCGCGGGCGATGAGTGCACTCCGGGTGAGGGGACTGGGTGACCGGTCGAGCTCGCGGGCTGCCTTCGGTTGTCCGAAGGTGTCGACGAGCACCTCGACGATGTGGGGGTCACACGCGAGCATCTCCCATTGTTCGGCGGTGAAGCGGACGGGGATGCCGTCGGGCGTCATCACGGGGAACCCGACCGCACCATCGTCCGAGCAGCCGCAGCCTAACCCGTCGCTGTGGTCGTGGTCGTCGGCGACGAGGTGGAGCCGTCGGCTGTGGTCGGGTTGGGCGAAGCGGGCGATGCCGGTGCCGGCGAGGACGCCGGCGAGGAGGGGGTCGAGGTCG
>JAEZAI010000219.1 GCA_023427825.1 Actinomycetes bacterium | reverse complement strand
CGAGCGCCGGCCGTCGCGCACGACGGTCGCCGCGGCGGTCACCCGCTCCGGCGCGGGCCGGACGAGCGTGCGGACCGTCATGTCGGTGGTCAGGGTCCACATGTCGGGATCGGTGTCCAGCGTGATGCCGGCGACGGCGTCGACAGCGAAGGCCACCACGCTCGTGCGCACGCACCCGAGGTGCGAGGTCGCCTCGGTGGGCGTCACGTCCATCAGCAGCCGACCGTCGACGAAACGCGCGGTCACGCCGAGCCGGCCGGGCACGTTGTCGTGCGCCTCGATGGGCAGATCGGTCACGTAAACAGCGCAGGGAGACCCGACATGGAGTTCGGAAGCTAGTGCCGTGACCGGACCGGCGCCCGGGCGCTCGACGCTGCGCGTGGCAGGCTGGGCCGATGTCGAGCGCCCGTCCCGCCCTCCCCGCCAGGTGACTCCCGACGAGCTGCTCGCCGTCGCCGATTCGGTGGTCGAGCGGGCCCGACCGGGTGAGGAGCTCGAGGCCGTCGTCACCTGGAGCCACGACACCGAGATCCGCGCCGCGGACGGCGAGGTGGAGCACTTCGTGGAGTCCGACGCGGCCGGCCTGGGCGTCCGCATCATCAGGGAGGGCCGCACCGGCATGGCGTGGGTGGGGTCGCTGGGCGATCCCGCCGCCATCGAGGAGTGCATCGCCGAGGCCCGCGACAACGCCACGTTCGGCACGCCCGACCCCGACGCCGGCCTGGCCCGTCCCGACGGCGTGGCGGTGCACCACCTGGACCTGTTCGACGAGCGGCTCGAGCGGGTCGCCACCGCGGACAAGATCGAGCTCGCCGTCGAGCTCGAGCGTCGCATCCTCGACGCCGACCCGCGCATGGTCGGCCTGGAGGCGTCCGACTACGCGGACACGATCGCCGCCGGTGCGATCGCGTCGACCACGGGCATCCGCGTGGCCGGCGCCGACACGTCCGCGTACGTGGGCGCGTGGGCCCTGGCCGAGGACGACTCCGGCACGACGACCGGGTTCGGCTTCTCGGTCGGGCGCACGACCGAGGACCTGCTGATCGAGCCCGCAGCGGCCGACGCCGTGCGTCGCTGCCTCACCATGCTCGGCGCCACCAAGGTCCCGAGCGAGCGGCTGACCGTGGTGTTCGACCCCTACGTCACCTCGCAGTTCCTGGGTCTGGTCGCGGAGCTGCTCTCCGGCGAGGCCGTGCTGCGGGGCCGGTCCGCGTTCGCGGGCCGCGTCGGCGAGGTGGTCGCGTCGCCGCTCGTCACGCTCGTCGACGACCCGACCGACGAGCTGGCGCCGTCGGCCGACGACACCGACGGCGAGGGCCTGGCGTGCCGGCCGGTCGAGCTGCTGGCCGGCGGGGTCCTGCAGGGCTACCTGCACAACGCCTACACCGCCCGGGCATCCGGCACGATGTCGACCGGTTCGGCGCAGCGCGGCAGCCACCGCTCCGTGCCGGGCGTCGGCCCCCGGGTCGTCAAGCTGCTGGGCGGCACCGGCACCGCCGACGAGGTGCTGGCCGCGGTGGGCGACGGCCTCCTCGTGCAGGAGGTCTCGGGCCTCCACTCCGGCGTCAACCCGGTGTCGGGCGACCTGTCGGTCGGCATCGAGGGCGTGCGCATCCGTGGCGGCGAGACGGCGGAGTCCGTGCGTGAGGTCACGATCGGCTCGACACTGCAGCGCATGCTCATGGACGTGGAGGCGGTCGGCGGCGACCTGACCTACTTCCCGTGGGACGCCGCTGGCGTCACGTTGGCGATCGCCGACGTGACCATGTCGGGGACGTGAGGTCCCCGTTGGACGTGATCATCGACACGGAGAGGACGAGCGGGTGACGGGCGACGGTCGGGACGAGCTGCTGGAGCTGGGCCGGAAGGTGCTGGCCGAGGCCGGGCCGGGCGAGCAGGTGGAGATCGTGCTCGGCCGGTCCACCAGCACGTCGGTCAAGGTGTTCGGTGGCGAGGTGGAGTCGCTGACGTCCGCGTCGTCGGACGGTGCCGGCATCCGCGTGCTGCGCGACGGCCGGCAGGGGTTCGCCCACTGCGGGTCGCTGGAACCCGAGGTGCTGGCCGAGACGCTCGCCGAGGCCCGGGACAACTGCGCGTTCGGCGAGCCCGACGAGTTCAACGGACTCGCCGAGGCCGACGGCGTGCCGGTCGTCCCGCAGCAGTCGTGGTCCGACGCGGTCGTGGGTCTGCCCAACGCCGACAAGGTGGAGCTCGCGCTCGAGCTCGAGCGGCGCACGCTGTCGCTCGATCCGCGCGTGACCAGCGCACGCACCACCTCGTACGGCGACGGCTGGGGTGAGTCCGCCGTGCTGTCCACCAACGGCATCGAGGTCGTCCAGCGCGGGGCCTCGTGCTCCATCTCCACGTCGCCGATGGCCCGCCACGACGGCGAGACCCAGATGGGTTGGGGCGTGGACGCGTCGCGGGACCCGGCGGCGCTCGACCTCGACCGCGTGGCTGCCGACGCGGTGGAGCGCGCGGTGCGGCTGCTCGGTGCCACCAAGCCGCCGTCGTCGCGCATGACGATCCTGTTGGAGCCGCGACTGGCGCTGACGTTGGTGTCGCTGGCGGCCGGCATGCTCGGCGGCGACGCGGTCCTCAAGGGCCGCTCCCCGTTCGCTGACCGCGTCGGGGAGCAGATCGCCTCGCCGTTGCTCACGTTCGTGGACGACCCGACCCGCTCGGAGTCGATCGCCGCCGAGGAGCACGACGGCGAGGGCCTGGCCTGTCGCCGCAACGAGCTC
>JAEZAI010000009.1 GCA_023427825.1 Actinomycetes bacterium | reverse complement strand
CTCGTGGCCGGGACCGTCGTCTCGGTCGGCGGCTCGACGGGCGTCGGCATCGGCTCGACGATCGGACCGCCGAGCTGCGGTCGCAGCACGATCCGGATGCGGCCGTCGACCATGCGGGTGGCGACGGGCCCGCCAGCGACCCGCACCTGCTCCACCACGCGGGGCGCGGCGGCGTCGGACAGGTCGACCCGGACGATGTGGGTGACCGGGTTGCCCGAGTCCCAGAGCCCGGCGACCGCCACGAGCTCGTCACCGCGGAGCAGCAGCTCGCCCTGCTGGCCGCCGAAAGAGCTACTGACCGGCAGGATCGGGAGCTCGGCGTCGATCGCCGGCTCGTCGTCGAGCACGACCACCCGCAGGACGCCGTCGGACGACAGCGTCACCAGGCGACGGCCGTCGGTCTTGACCAGGTCGCCCTCGTCGACGCCCTGCTCCTGGTTGTTGGTGCCGGCGATCACGGTGCCGCCGGTCGTCTCGTCCGCCGGTGCCGAGGCCCGGCTCTGGGCCGCATCCCTGTTCGCCGGGTCCATGTTCGCCGGCGAGCGCACCGCGTCGTCGGACGGGGTCGGCACCACCGTGGGCGCCGGCGCGTCACCGGCCGACGCGGCGCCCTCGGCGGAGGACGGCATGGCGCCGTCGACCCCAGCTCCCGAGTCCTCCATGGCGCCGGAGACGTCGATGAGCTCCTCGGCCCGCTCCCGCTGGCGCCGCAGCGCCGCGTCCCGCTCCTCGGCGACCTCGACGAGCACGTCGCAGTCGTCGGCGCGGACCAGCCGGACGTCGGCCAGCTCGATCCTGCTCGGCAGCGCCTGCGCGCCCGGCTCGGGGTCCTGCGTGCAGCCCGACAGCAGCGCGAGCGCGGCGAGCGCCGCCACCAGGGCGACGACCCTTCGACGCCGAACCCGCTCGGTGTTCCCTCCGGTGCCGTTCCCGACCCGCATGGCTCCTCCTCGTCACGATCCATCCCGCCCCGGGGGGCGCTTCGGAGGATGTGACGACGGCGGCGCCGGTCCGGTTCCCGGGATCAGTTGACGACGGGCATCCAGGCGGGCCGCTCCGACTCGAACGCCGTGATCTCGGCCTCGTGCTGCAGCGTCAGGCCGATGTCGTCGAGGCCGTTGAGGAAGCGGTGCTGGACCGAGTCGTCGAGGGGGAACTCGACCGACAGGTCGAGCGACGGCACCTCGAGGATCTTCCGCTCGATGTCGATCGACAGCTGCAGCGCGGGGTCCTCGACGACCGCGTCGAGCAGACGGCGGCCGACCTCCTCCGACACCTGCACCGGCACCAGGCCGTTCTTGGTGGAGTTGTTGCGGAAGATGTCGCCGAAGCGGGGCGAGATGACCGCGGCGAACCCGTACTGCTGGATCGCCCACACCGCGTGCTCACGGCTCGAGCCGGTGCCGAAGTTGGGGCCTGCGATCAGGATGTCCGCGCCCTGGTAGGCCTCCTGGTTCAGCACGAAGTCCCGATCGTCGCGCCACTCGGAGAACAGGCCCTTGTCGAAGCCGGTGCGCTCGACCTGCTTGAGCCAGTCGGAGGGGATGATCTGGTCGGTGTCGACGTCGGAGCGGTCGAGCGGGACCGCGGTGCCGGTGATGATGCGAACTGCGTCCATGTCGGTGGTCTCTCTCTCGGTCTGGCGCTCGGTCAGTCCAGGTCGGCCGGGGCGGCGAAGTGGCCGGCGACGGCGGTGGCGGCGGCGACGGCCGGCGACACCAGGTGCGTGCGTCCGCCCCGTCCCTGCCGCCCCTCGAAGTTGCGGTTCGACGTGGACGCCGATCGCTCGCCCGGAGCGAGCTTGTCGGGGTTCATCGCCAGGCACATGGAGCAGCCGGGCTCGCGCCAGTCGAAGCCGGCCTCCAGGAAGATGCGGTCGAGCCCCTCGGCCTCGGCCTGCGCCTTCACGGCGTGCGACCCGGGAACGACGAGCGTGCGGACGCCGTCGGCCACCTTGCGGCCCTCGGCCACGGCGGCGGCGGCCCGCAGGTCCTCGCTGCGTCCGTTGGTGCAGGACCCGATGAAGATCGTGTCCACCGCGACCTCGCGGAACGGCGTGCCGGCCTGCAGGTCCATGTACTCGAGGGCGCGCTCGGCGGCGTCGTGCAGGACCTGGTCGTCGAAGTCGTCGGGCGATGGGATCGAGCCCGACAGCGGGATGACCTGGCCCGGGTTCGTGCCCCAGGAGACGAACGGCTCGATGTCCGCCGCGTCGAGGAAGATCTCCTTGTCGAACGTGGCGCCCTCGTCGGTGACCAGCGTCTTCCAGTCCTCGACCGCCTGGTCCCACAGCTCGCCCTTGGGGGCGTGGGCCCGGCCCTTCAGGTACTCGAAGGTGACCTCGTCGGGAGCGATGAGCCCGGCCTTGGCGCCGGCCTCGATCGACATGTTGCACACGGTCATGCGGCCCTCCATGGAGAGCGACCGGATGGCCGAGCCGCGGTACTCGGCGATGTAGCCGATGCCGCCCGAGGTGCCGAGCTCGCCGAGGATGGCGAGGATCACGTCCTTGGCGGTGACACCCGGACGCAGCTCGCCCTCGACGTTGACCGCCAAGGTCTTGGGCTTGGCCTGGGGGAGCGTCTGGGTGGCGAGCACGTGCTCCACCTCGGAGGTGCCGATGCCGAACGCCAGCGCACCGAACGCGCCGTGGGTGGAGGTGTGCGAGTCGCCGCACACGATCGTCATGCCCGGCAGGGTGCGGCCCTGCTCCGGCCCGATGATGTGGACGATGCCCTGCTCGGCGGAGCCCATGGGGAACTCGACGATGTCGAACTCCGCGGTGTTGGCGCGGAGGGTGTCGACCTGCTTGCGGGAGACCGGATCCGCGATCGGGACGTCGATGTCCTGGGTGGGGACGTTGTGGTCCTCGGTGGCCACGGTCAGGTCGGGCCGGCGGACGGTGCGACCGGCCATGCGGAGGCCGTCGAACGCCTGCGGCGAGGTGACCTCGTGGACGAGGTGGAGGTCGATGTAGAGGAGGTCGGGCTCGCCGTCCGCGGAGCGGACCACGTGGCGGTCCCACACCTTCTCGGCCAGCGTCCGTGCCGTCGAGGGCTGAGGCGCTGCTGCGTTCGTCATCTGGACTCCTGGATGGACTGGGAGAGCGGTTCCGGGGAGATCGTCGCCGGTTGTTCGTATCTCATATAGTGAGATACAGTTCCCGATTGATGGAACACATCGTAAGCGGGGTCGGGGTGCTCGACAAGTCGTGCTGGCTGCTCGCCGCGGCCGCCGACGGGCCGTGCACCTTGGCCGAGCTGGCCCAGCGGACGGGTACGTCGAGGGCGACCGCCCACCGCCTGGCCGGGGGACTCGAGGAGCACGGGATGCTCCGCCGCGGGAGCGACGGCCGCTTCGCCCTGGGTCTGCACCTGGTCACGCTCGGTCGCACGGCCGCCCAGCAGTTCCCGCTCGCCGACGCCGCCGGCGACGCGCTGGCCGAGCTGCGGGACCGGACCGGCGAGTCGGTGCAGCTCTACGTGCGAGACGGCGACGACCGGGTGTGCGTCGCTGCGCTGGAGTCGCCGCACGGCCTGCGGACGATCGTGCCGATCGGCGCCGCGCTGCCCATGGACCGGGGTTCGGCCGGCCGGGTGCTCACCGGCGGGACCGGCCCGCAGGGCTGGGTGCAGACGGTCGAGGAGCGGGAGCCCGGCGTGGCGTCGGTGTCGGCGCCCGTGCTGCGCGCCGGCGAGGTGGTCGCCGCGATCAGCGCCTCGGGTCCCATCGACCGGATGGGTCGATCGCCCGGCCGCCGCCACGGCGAGGCGGTGGTCGCCGCCGCCCGCGCCGTCGAATCCCGCCTCTGACCCGCTCAGCGCTCGTCGCGGCTGCGGGCCTTGTGGCGGGCCACCTGGTTGGCCTGACGCTCGGCGTCGCGATCGCGCACCTCCAGGTCGGCCTCCAGCGACTCGAGCTCGGCGACCAGCTCGTGGAACACCTCGAGCCGGTCGGCGCCCACGTCGCCGCGCTCGACGGCCGCCGTCACACCGCAGCCCGGCTCGCTCCCGTGCTGGCAGTCGACGAAGCGGCACTCCTCGGCGAAGGGCACCAGGTCGTCGAACGCGCGCTCCAGCCCCTCGTCCGCCGCCCACAGCCCCACGCCGCGGATGCCCGGCGTGTCGATCAGCAGCGCGCCGCCGGCCAGGGGGACGATCTGTCCCGCCGTGGTCGTGTGCCGGCCCCGGCGGTCGCCCTCGCGGACCTCGGCGGTCAGCTGCACCTCGTGACCCGCGAGCGCGTTGGCGAGCGACGACTTCCCGGCGCCCGACGCACCGAGCAGCGCCAGGACGTGCTCCGGCCCGGTGACGCCGTCCAGGAGGTGCAGCGAGTCGGGCCGGTGCTTGGAGATGGCGAGGACCTCCACGCCCGGGGCCCAACGCCGGGCCTCGGCGACCTCCGCAGCCACCGTCGCGTCGTCGACCAGATCGGTCTTGGTCAGCACCACGATCGGCAGGGCACCAGACTCCCATGCCAGCACCAGCTCGCGGGCCAGGCGGGGCGGGTTCAGCCCGATGTCGAGCGGCTGCAGCACCAGGACGTGGTCCATGTTGGCGGCGACGGCGCGGGCCTCGCCGAGCACCTGGCCCCGACTCACCCCCGGCGACCGGCGTTCGAACACCGTGCGGCGGGGGAGGATCGCCTCGATGCGCCCGGCCTCGGCGTCGAGCGCGACCACGTCGCCGACCACCACGCGCCGGGCGGACTTGGCGGCGATCACCAAGTGGTCGTCACCGGGCCAGCGCGCTGCGGTGATGCCGCCCTTGTCGATGCGCACGACGCGTGCGGCGACCGTGCCGTCGGGCAGGTGGCCGTCGGCACGCGCGGTCGACCAGGCCTCGGTCCACCCCTCGTCCCATCCGGGTGGGTCGGCTCGCTCGGCGGTCACCACGACCGGCAGCCTCGCGCACCGATCGTCCTGCCCACCCGTACCGTCGCTGCCCGGCTCGGCTGCGCAACGGGCGAACCACCCCCGTCGAACCGGCCCGCCCTGGGAGCGTCCCGCGGCCCGGCCGTACACTCGCGCCCATGGCCCCGCCCCCAGGGCCGAGCACCGCCTCCCCGTTCCCCGAGGTGCTGGCCGCCATCGACATCGCCACGAACTCCATCCACATGGTCGTGGCGCGGGTGGCCGGCAACGACCGCTTCGAGGTGATCACCCGCCTCAAGGAGATGGTCCGGCTCGGCTCCGGTCAGGGCGAGATGAAGCACCTGGAGCC
>JAEZAI010000576.1 GCA_023427825.1 Actinomycetes bacterium | reverse complement strand
GCTCTACACCGTGGGCGCCGTCGTGCTCGGCAAGCGCTGGCCCGCCCCGATCCCCCACGTGTTCGGCTACCACGAGGTGTGGCACGCCATGACCGTGGCCGCGGGCACCTGCCACTTCGCGGTCGTCGCGCTCGCCCTCCGCTGAGCCGCCGTCGTCGGCCGCGCGTCCGCCCGCCGGCCGGCGGGGCAGGCCAAGGTCAGCAGGAAGTCGCCGTCGCCGTCGGTCCAGCGCTCGACGACCTCCAGGCCCGCGTCGCTCAGCTCCCGCTCCACGCCGTCGGGCGTGAACTTGGTGCTGATCTCGGTGCGGACGTGCTCGCCGTCGCGCAGGTCGACCACCAGCTCGTCCAGCCGACCCAGGGTGACCGACTGGTCGCCGTCGGCGACGAGGTGCATCTCGATGCGCTCGCCCTCGTCGTCCCAGTGGGACCGGTGGCGGAAGCGAGACCGGTCGAAGTCGGCGCCGAGCTCGCGGTTCATCACGTCGAGGGCGTTCAGGTTGAACGCCGCGGTCACGCCGGCCGCGTCGTCGTAGGCGGCGAGCAGCCGGTCCACGGGTTTGACCAGGTCGGTGCCGAGCAGGAACCAGTCGTCGTCCGCGAGGGTGGCCGCGGCACCCGCCAGGAAGGCGCGTCGCTGGTCGGGGTCCAGGTTGCCGATCGTGGACCCCAGGAACGCCAGCACGGCGCCGTCGCCGGTGGGCACGTGGTCGAGGTGACGGTGGAAGTCGCCGACGACCGCCTTGACCTCGACCCCGGGGAATGTGGCGGCGATCGTGCGCGACGCGGCGCGCAGCACCTCCTCGCTCACGTCGAACGGAGCGCCCGTGCGCAGGCTGCCGGCCGCGGCGAGCGCGTCCAGCAGCAGCTTGGTCTTGTCGGAGGTGCGGGATCCCAGCTCGATGAGCGTGGGCGAGGACGTGAGGCGGGCGATGTCGGCGGCGTGGTCGCGCAGGATCGAGCGCTCGGCCTCGGTGGGGTAGTACTCGGGCAGCCGGGTGATGTGGTCGAACAGCTTGGAGCCGACCTCGTCGTAGAACCACACGGGCGGGATCCACGGCGGCTGGTCCTGCAAGCCCCGGGCGGTCTCGTCGGCCAGGTGCGTGGACCAGTCCGACGGATCCAGGTGGACCGTCACGTCGACCCGACGGTCGAGGTCGTCGAGGTCGATGTCGTGGAGGTCGGCGCCGGTGGCGTCGGGCTCAGGCATCGGTCGCCAGTCGCAGGCCGCCGAACTGCCAGCGCGCCGCCGGGGGGAAGAAGTTGCGGTACGTGGGGCGGTCGTGGCCGGGCGGCGTGGCGCAGCTGCCGCCGCGCAGCACGTGCTGGTTGACCATGAACTTGCCGTTGTACTCACCGACCGCCCCGGGCGCGGCCCGGAACCCCGGGTACGGGAGGTAGGCGCTGGCCGTCCACTGCCACACGGCCCCGCAGAACTGGAGCGCGTCGGACCCGGTGACGGTGCCGGGTCGCGAGCCGGGCGCCCGCGGGTGGGGCGACGGGGCCAGGTCGAGCGACGACGTGTCGACCGCGTGCTCGCGGGCGACGACCTCCCACTCCGCCTCGGTGGGCAGCCGGGCGCCGGCCCAGCGGGCGAACGCGTCGGCCTCGTAGTAGCTGACGTGGACGACCGGGTCCTGCGCCCGGACGGCCTGGGGGCCGGCGAGCGTGAAGACCGTGACGTCGGCCGTGCCGTCGCCCGCGGGGTCGAACCAGTAGAGCGGTGCGTCCCAGCCCTGGTCGGCGACGACGGCCCACCCGTCGCTGAGCCAGAGCTCGGGCCGGCGGTAGCCGCCGTCGTCCATGAACGCGAGCCACTCGCCGTTGGTGACCAGGCGGTCGGACAGCGCGAACGGCTCCAGGTGCACGGTGTGGCGCGGCGACTCGTTGTCGTAGGCGAACCTGTGCCGCTCACCGCCGGTCGGCACACCGATCTCCACCTGGCCGCCAGGGTGTGCGATCCACCCGTCCGAGCGCACCACCGGCACGGCACCGGAGGTGAGGTCCACACCGACCGGGTCGGGCGGGGCGTCGCGCCGGTACGCCGGGCGCAGCGGGTTCTGGAACAGCAGGTGCTTGGCGTCCATGAGGAGCAGCTCCTGGTGCTGCTCCTCGTGGTGCAGGCCGAGCTCCACCAGCGCCGACGCGCCGGGGTCCGGCTCGTCGGCCAGGCGGTCGAGCAGCCGGAGCACGGACTCGGCGACCGAGCGGCGGTAGTCGCCGACCTGCTCGACCGTGGGACGCGTGATCATGCCCCGACGGGGCCGGGGCTGACGGGCGCCGACCGACTCGTAGTAGCTGTTGAACAGGAACCGGTGGTCGGGATCGACCACCTGGTAGCCGGACACGTGCGGACCGAGCACGAACTCCTCGAAGAACCAGGTGGTGTGCGCCCGGTGCCACTTGGTGGGGCTGCAGTCGGGCATGGACTGCACGACCTGGTCCTCGGCGGACAGCGGCGCGGCGAGCGCCTCGGTGCGGCCGCGCACGGCGCAGAAGTCGGTGGGGCACACGCCCCTGGGGGCACCGCCGGCGCCGCGGGCGGTCCGGAGTGCGCCGCGCGCGCCGCCGTTCACGTCGGTCCCGGTCATGAGCTCCCTCTCTCCGTCCTGCCCGCCTTCTGGCCGTCGGCCCACCTACCCGACGTCAGGAGCCCGTACGCATCGGGCCGCCGCGTGCTCAGGAAGGGGAACAGCTCGAGCCAGTCGCGACGGGCGTCGGGGTCCAGGTCGGCCACGATGACCGCCGGCTCGTCCCTGGGGGCCTGCACGAGCACCCGCCCGTAGGGATCGCTGATGAACGACGACCCGTAGAACGTGATCCGCGGCGCGCCGGGCGCGACCTGCTCGGTGCCCACCCGGTTGACCGCCACCATGGCGGTGCCGTTGGCGATCCCGTTGGCCACGATCACCTGCTGCCACAGCGGCTGGGTGTCGAAGCCGGGGTGGTCGGGCTCGCTGCCGATGGCGGTGGGGTACACGAGGACCTCCGCCCCGTTGAGCGAGTAGGCCCGCGCCAGCTCGGGGAACCACTGGTCCCAGCAGGTGGGGAAGCCCACTGCGGTGCCGTCCACGTCGACCACCGGGAACAGCTCGACCGCACCCGCGCGCTCGCGTGCCGGGTCCGGGCCGTACCTGCCCTGCGGGAAGTACAGGTCCTCGCGATAGCCCTCCGTGACCGGGATGTGCACCTTGCGGGTGGCCGCCACCAGCGAGCCGTCGGGCGCCACGCAGATCTGGGTGTTCCACCCCCGGGGCGCGACCGCCGGATCCGCCTCCCACAGCGACGCCGACACATGGGTGCCGTGCGTGACCGCCAGGCGCTCGGCGAGCTGCCGGGTGGGACCCGTGCGCAGGTCCTCGGGCGCCACCGGCCGGCCGTCGAGCTCCAGGCCGTCGGGCCCGTCGGCGAGGGCCGCGAAGTACGGCGACAGGGTGAGCTCCTGCAGGCAGACCAGCCGAGCCCCCGCCTCCGCCGCGGTGGCCACGCCCTCGGCCAGCGCCTCGGCGTGCTGCCGGGCGTCGGGGTGCCACCGGTGCTGGACCGCAGCGACGCGCCACGGCGCCCGCTCCGCCGGGCGCGTGCGGGCGGGCGAGTCAGGCACGCCTTCGGCGGTGATCAACCTCATCCGCCGACACCTTCGCGCCCGGGTGTGACAGTGCTCCCGGACGTCACAGTGCTCCCGGGTGTCACAGGGCTCCCGGGTGCGACAGGGCTCCCGGGGGTGACAGGGCGCTCCGCGGGCGCGCTCTCGGCGGGCGTGGCTTCGGCGGCCGCGCCCGGACCCGTGCCGGCCAGCGGGACCTGCTGGGTGATGCAGTGCGGTCCGCCCCCGCCGAACGCCAGCGTCGTCCCGGGGACGGGGACCACCCGGCGGCCCGGCAGCTGCTCGGCGATGAGCGACAGCATCTCGTCGTCCGCGGCGTGGCCGCTGACGGGCACCAGCGCCCCGCCGTTGCACAGGTACAGGTTGAGGTAGGGGACGACCACGCGCTCACCGCCGATCTCCGCGAACGGCAGCACCGGGACCTCGACGACCTGCAGCGGTTCGCCCCGGGCATCGGTCGCACCCCGCAGGCATCGCACGTCGATCGAGAGGCGGTCGTGGTCGGGCTCCGTCGGGTCGTCGCACGCCTGGGCCAGCACCACGCCCGAGCGGATGAACGCCGCGACGTTGTCCACGTGGCCGTCGGTGTCGTGGTCCAGCACCAGCCCGTACGGCATCCAGACGACGGCGGTGGCGCCGAGCGCGTCGCCCAGCGCGACCTCGATGCCGGCGCGGCTGACCAGCGGGTTGCGGTTGGGGTGCAGCAGGCACTGCTCGGTGGTCACGACCGTGCCGGATCCGTCCACGGTCACGGACCCGCCCTCGAGCACGAACGGGATGGCCTCGCCTCCCTCGGTCGTCGCCCGGGTCTCGACCACGGGGGCACCCGATCGCTCGGCCCAGCGACGGGCCAGCAGCGCGTCCCGGTCGTGCGGCTCGAACCTGCGGCCCCAGCCGTTGAACGTGACGCCCGAGACCACTCGGCGTCCTTCGTCGTCGAACCCGTGGATCGGTCCCGAGTCCCGGGACCACGAGTCGTCGATCGGCAGCTCGACCACCTCGACGGGGTGGTGCCCGGTGACCGCGGTGCCGGCGCAGCGGGCGGTCGCCTCGTCGGCGTACCGGGGGTCGGCGACGACGGTGACCGGCTCGAACTCGGCAACCGCGGCCACGACCGCGGTGTAGTCGTCGACGGCGCGGTCCCGCAGGTCGCCCCACAGG
>JAEZAI010000571.1 GCA_023427825.1 Actinomycetes bacterium | reverse complement strand
ACGGGCGCGGCCCTTGGGTGTGCGGGGCCGGGCCATCGGCGCAGGGTAGCTTCCGGGCCATGGCCCCGGACGCGCCGCTCCCCGCCCCCGTCGGGCCCGAGTGGGTGTCGCCCGTGACCCCGCCGATCGACGCGGCCATGCGGGCCGACGGCCGGCGTCTCGACCGGCTGCTGCACCAGATGCGCTGCGAGCTCCCGCTGGCCGGACCGGTGCTCGACGCCACCACCCCGATCAGCGTGCGGCCGTTCGGCCCCGGGGACGAGGACGGCTGGCTCGCCGTGAACAACCGTGCGTTCAGCTGGCACCCCGACCAGGGCGGCTGGGACCGGGCCAGGCTGGCGGCTCGCCTCGCCGAGCCCTGGGTCCGCACGGACGGGTTCCTGCTCCACGAGGGCGCCGCCGGCATCGACGGGTTCTGCTGGACCCGCGAGCACCCGGCGTCGGGCGACGACCCCGCCATGGGCGAGATCTTCGTGATCGCCGCCGATCCGTCGACCGCCGGCACCGGGCTGGGCCGATCGCTGACCGTCGCCGGCCTGTCGCACCTGGCCGCTCGGGGCCTGGCCGTGGGGATGCTCTACGTCGAGGCGACCAACACGCCGGCGCTCCGGCTCTACGAGCGGCTCGGGTTCGTCGTCCACCACTCCGACGCGGCGTACGTCCGCTGATGGCCTCCGACGCGACCACCCCGACCCGCTACGACGTCGGTCGGGACGAGCTGGACCGACTGCTGGAGAGCGAGCCGTCCTACCGGGTCGAGCAGGTGTGGGACGGCCTGTACCGCCAGGGCAAGGAGCCGTCGGAGCTGAGCAACGTGCCCAAGGCGCTGCGGGCCCGCCTGGAGTCCGAGCTGCCCACGGCGCTCACCGAGGTCACCCGCGTGACCGCGGACGACGGCGCCACCGTGAAGTTCCTGTGGGAGCTCGACGGCGGGTCGCGCATCGAGACCGTGCTCATGCACTACGACGACCGCACCACGGTGTGCGTGTCCACCCAGGCCGGCTGCGCGATGGCGTGCGGGTTCTGCGCCACGGGTCAGGCGGGGTTCGAGCGCCAGCTCGGCGTGGGCGAGATCGTCGAGCAGGTCGTGATGGCCCGACGTCAGAGCGGCGGGCGCCGGATCTCGAACGTGGTGTTCATGGGCATGGGCGAGCCGCTCGCCAACTACGACCGGACGTGGTCGGCCGTGCACCGGCTGCACGACGACATCGGCATCGGCGCTCGGCACCTCACGCTGTCGACCGTCGGCCTGGTTCCGGGCATCCGGCGGCTGGCCGTGGCCGACCTGCCGGTGAACCTGGCCGTGTCGCTGCACGCCGCGGACGACGAGCTGCGCGACGAGCTCGTGCCGATCAACCGGCGCTACCCACTGGAGCAGCTGCTGGAGGCGTGCCGCGACTACGTCGACCGCACCCGGCGCCGGCTCAGCTTCGAGTGGGCGATGATCTCCGGCGTCAACGACCGGTTCGAGGACTCGGCACGGCTGGCCGGCATCGCCAACGACCTCCGGGCCCACGTCAACCTCATCCCGCTCAACTCGACCCCCGGCTACGCGGTGCGGGGGTCGTCACGGAACCGGGTCCATGCGTTCGCCGAGGACCTGCGGCGGCGCGGCGTCAACGTGACGCTGCGCGACACCCGCGGCTCGGACATCGACGCCGCGTGCGGGCAGCTCCGCGCCGGTCACGAGGCGCAGCCGATCGCGCCGCCCCGACGGCGAGGCTGACGCCGTCCTGACCGCCACCGGATCTGCGGGTCCCAGCGGACAATCCTTGTCCGGGCGCGACCCCTATATCCGGACGAGGACGGTGTGGTGGGCATCGGCGCGGATGGCGTCCACCAGGTGCTCGTCCGGTCCCACGACCGCGCCCGGCCACACCACCGACCGCTCGAGCGTGCCGCGGACGACCGCGCCCTGACCGATCACCGGACGGCCGTCGCTCAGCCACATGTTGGCCCGCAGGTACTGCTCGGGCGTGCCGCAGTCGATGACCGTGCCGGTGGTCGTCACCGCGTCGAGCGCCCCTCGCTCCAGCTGAGGGCGCCACAGCACCTCCCACAGCCCCGACGGCTCGGCACGCAGCTCCCGGACGAGCTCCCACGGCGCGATCGACGCGACGATCCCGCTGCGGGGACCGAACGGTGCGTCGGGCGGACCGCCCGGCGGCGGCGTGGCCAGCACGCGCACGCGCCGGCCGTCCCAGCCGGCGACGAAGGCGCGCAGGTCCTCGGCGTGGACGGTGTCGGCGTTCACCACGAGTGCGCTGCGGCCGTCGAAGAAGTCGACCATGCCGGCCAGCGCTCCGGCGGTCCCGAGCGCCACGGGCTGCTCCTCCACCACGTGCACGTCGTCGCGCGGAGCGAGGTGTTCGAGCATGGCGTCGCGCCCGTGGTGGACGTTCACCGCGACCGGTGTGCCGGTCACGGCGCCCACCTGGGCGACGGCCCGATCGACCAGCGTGGTCGCGCCCATCGGGCACAGCGGCTTGGGCCGCAGGTCGGTCAGCGGACGCAGGCGGCGCCCCTCGCCGGCGCTCAGCACCACGCCCGCCAGCACCACCCCGCGCGCCCGCTCCGCCAGACTGTCAGCCATGCCGGCCCTCTCCGAACGACGTTGGTACAACCCGCGACTGCCCCAGACCCTGGTGATCAGCCAGTTCCTGCTCTACTTCGACGCCTTCTGGATCCTGCTCGGCATGCTCATGTACGGCGTCGGCGGCGGCCTGGGGGGCGTGCTCGCCATCGCAGCGCTCGCCGCGTACCTCTACGGCGCGTACGGCATCGCGAACGAGCTCAAGACCGGCTACAAGGTCGCGGTCGTCGCCTCGTTCCTGCCGCTGGCCCGCCGCATCCTGCTCGTGGTCTTCAACTCCACGTGGGTGGATCTCAACTACGGCTCGACGATCTCGTTCGTCCTGATCGGCGGCAACATCATCAACGCGATCTTCGAGTACGCCCTGATCGCGCTGCTGCTGCACCAGCAGTCGCGCGAGCACCAGCGCATCTGGTTCAGCTGACCGGCCGCCGGTCCCATGGGCTGGCTCGCCGGCGGGCTGCGCTGACAAGATGCCCGCATGGCCACCACCGTCAACGGCATCGCAGGACTCAAGGAGCTGGTGGGGACCCACCTGGGCTACTCCGACTGGCTGGAGATCACGCAGGAGCGGGTCAACACGTTCGCCGACGCCACCGGTGACCACCAGTGGATCCACGTCGACGTGGAGCGTGCGAAGGCGGAGTCGCCGTTCGGCGGCCCCATCGCCCACGGCTACCTGACCCTCTCGCTCGGGCCGGTGCTGTTCCCGCAGATCCTGCGCGTCGACGGCATCAAGATGGGCGTCAACTACGGCTGCGGCAAGGTCCGGTTCCCGTCGCCCGTGCCGGTGGGCTCGAACCTGCGCCTGGG
>JAEZAI010000533.1 GCA_023427825.1 Actinomycetes bacterium | reverse complement strand
GGTGGCGGTGACCGGGTGGGTCACCGAGTTGGTGCCGTTCCGGTCGTCCTTCACCGTCAGCGTCACGTTGTACGTGGCGGCAGAGGTGTAGGTGTGCGTCGGGGCGATGCCCGTGCCCGTCGTGCCGTCACCGAAGTCCCAGCTGTACTCCACGACCGAACCGTCGGGATCGGTCGACGAGCTGGCGTCGAAGTTGGCCGTCAGGTGGTCCGTCGTGGTGGCGAACGCCGCGGTCGGCAGCTGGTTCGGAGCCTGGACCGTCACCTGGGCCGACGTGGTGGCGGTGCCGCCACGGTTGTCGGTCACCGTCAGCGTCACGTTGTACGTGCCGCCGGAGGCGTAGTTGTGGTTGGCGATGGCCGTGGCACCAGAGGTGCTCTGGCCGTCACCGAAGTTCCAGGCGTAGGTCACGATCGTCCCGTCGGGATCGAGCGAGTTGCCGGCGTCGAAGCTGGCGGCCAGATCGGTGGCGCTGGAGGTGAACGACGCCGTCGGGTTGATGTTCGGGGCCAGGCCGCCGGCGGCGACCCAGTGCGAGGCCACCGTCTCGGGCGACAGGACCGACGAGTACACGGCGGCCTCGTCGATCAGGCCGATGTAGTTGCGGTCGCCGTCCCAGATGTTGTCGGTGCCGAGACGCCAGTAGCCGTTGTAGCTCTGCTGGACCGAGGCGGTCCCCGAGGCCACGAGGGCGCCGTCGACGTACATCCGCTGCTCACCCGGCTGCTGGGTGACCACGACGTGGTGCCACTGGCCGTTGTTGACCGCCATCGGCGAATCGATGGTGGCGGCCGAGCCGGTCCACACGCCGTAGCGCAGGCGGCCGTCGCTCAGGAGGTACAGGTGGCGGTCGTAGTTGGAGCTGGTCGCCCCGGTGCCGTCACCGAAGCCGATGATCCGGCCGCCGTTGGAGTCGGTCGTGCGGATCCAGGTCTCGAGCGAGAACGTGGTGGGGTTGCTGTACTGCGTGGTCCCCACGACGCGGTCGCCGGTGCTGTTGAAGTTGACCGAGGTGCCGGTCGGGTCCGCCGGCGAGGCGGCCCCGCCCCAGGCGGTGCCCGACGCCGTGGCGCCCTGCTCGTTGGTCATGCGGTTGGAGGCCGCGGTGCCCGAGGTCTCGTTCAGGCGCAGGTAGAGGTCCGCGTTGGCGTCCCACACGACGCCGCCGTAGGCGTCGGTCGGGCGGGTGGGCCACGTCGGCGAGTAGCCGCCGGCGAGGTAGTGGGCCCGGATCCGGTCCTGCGAGAGCTGGCCCTGGTAGACGGCCACCTCGTCGATGGTCCCACCGAAGGCGTCGGACGTCGGCGCGGACGGCCACGAGTTGATCTCGTCACCGCCGACCCGCCAGTAGCCGGCGAAGGCCTGGGCGGACGTGGCCGACGCGTCGGTGCCGATGAGCTTGCCGTCGACGTAGAGCTTCATGCCCGACGGGCCCATCTGACCGACCACGTGGTGCCACTGGTTGTTGTTGTACGAGCTCGACGTGGCGATCGTGCGGGTGGAGCCGTTGTAGACGCCGAACCGCAGCTGGCCGCCGTTGGTCATGTAGATGTGGCGGTCGTAGCTGGTGCTGAGACCGTTGCTCCGGTTGCCGAAGCCGACGATCTTGCCGCCCCGGGTGGTGTTGGTCTTGAACCAGGCCTCGACCGTGAAGTCCTGCGGGCCCTGCTGGGCCGAGCCGGTGGTCGTGCCCGGGACGCTGCCGCTGCCGGGGAACGTGGTCGACGTGTCGGCGTCGCCGATCAGCGCGCCGGCCACGTTGCGGGTGGCCGCCGAGGCGAGCGTGAGGTCGTCGGCGCCGACCTGGTCGTAGCCGACGGTGCCGCTCGTCTCACCGAGCCGCCAGTACTTGGTGGGGTTGTCGGCGATGACCGCGCTGCGGTAGGCGCTGGACGTCGCCTCGCCCTCGGGCACGGTGCCCGTGGTCGGCAGGCTGGCGAAGCCGTTGTTCCACGGGTCGCGGACCCGGATGCGGTACGTCTGGGTGGAGCCCGGGGGCGCCGTCGTGTCGACGAACGCCATCTTGGGACGGGTCCACCAGTTCGACTGGTCGAAGGTGATCGTCTTGAGGACGGTCGAGGTGGCGACCGTGTCGCCCCGCAGGACCTCGTAGGTCAGGCGGGCGTTGTCACGGTCCCAGGCCGCCTGCCAGGACACCCGGAGGGCGCCCGGCGAGATCGACACGAGCGTGGGCTGGAGCTCGGGGTAGCCCTGGATCGCGTCCTTGTTGGGAGCGATGTTCTTGGTGGCGAAGCGGGCCAGACCCTGCTGGTTGGTGCCGTTCACGCGGGGGAACTCACCGCCGAGCACCAGGTACTGGTCATTGCCCTCGATCGTCCAGGCCGCCTGGGCCTGGCCGGTGAAGGTGCCCTGCGCCAGGGTCGGCAGCCAGTGCAGCTGCTGCGCCCGGGGCAGGCCGTTGAGCTTGCCGCCGACGACCTTTGCGCCGGTCGGGTCCGGGTAGATCGTCTCGGCCTGCGCCCGCTGGAACGTCCAGGGCTCCTCCTGCGGATGCCCGCCGACGGACGAGCAGTTGTGCGTGTGGCTGACGTTGTAGAGGACGTTGCCCTGGGCGTAGGTGTCGTAGTGGTCGCCGAGGCAGCCGTTGGCCCACTGGAGGGCGCCGGTCGCGGCGTCGGCGGCGAAGGTCGCCTCGAGGTTGCCGTCGGTGACGGAGGTCGGCTGGTTGTTGACGAGGTACGTGACGCCGGTGCCGAAGACCTGGTTGCCGTTCGTGGAGAGGCTGGAGATGTAGGCGTCCGGGCCGTAGTTGCCGATGATCTGGTTGGCCGCCCACGGCACGGTGGCGCCGGTGACCGGGTCGACGGCGCCCAGGCCCTTGACCGCCGTGTCGTTGAGCGTCTGGAACTTGCCACCGACGACGACGGGGCCGTTGGGGGCGACGATCGCGTGCGCCTCGAGCTCCACGCTCGGCGCCCACGGCAGGAGCGCCCCGGTGCTGGCGTTCACGGCGGCGAGGCGGGAGCGCAGCTGGTTGCTGACCACGGTGAACGCTCCGGCGAGGTAGAGCGTGTTGCCGGACACCGCGAGGTCGTTGACGTTGGCGTTGACGTTCGGGTTGAACGAGCGAAGCGCGCCGGTGGTGGCGTCGAACGCGGCCAGGCGGTTGCGGGTGGTGGTGCCGTTGACCTGCGTGAAGTCGCCGCCGACGAAGATCGTCGTGCCGTCGGCCGACGCGGCGATCGTGCGGCCCTGCGCGTTCAGCGACGGCGCCCACGTGGTGATCAGCGCACCGGTCGTCAGGTTGAACGCGAGCACGTACCCGCGGGGCGTCTCGTTGGTGCCGGCGGCGGAGCCGGCCGGACGGGCCGAGGTGAAGTTGCCGGTCGCGTAGACGGTGTTGCCGACGACGACCGTGTCCCACACCACACCGTTGATCTGCACGGTGGGCAGGAGGTCGGCGGCGACCGTCTCGGGCTCGGCCAGCGGGTCGATCGGCGCCGTGTCGGCGCTGGCGACGCCGGTTCCGGCGGCCACGGCGAACACCGACGTGACCATGAGCGCGGCGACCATGGCGGCGATGCGCCGCGTCCAGCTGCCGTGGGACGACTCGGGGGTACCTGACATCTCACTCTCTCCCAGCAAGGTCGGGGGGACGCACCGACGTCCGGCTCGACGAGCCGGGGCGGCCAGGTGCCTCGGGACCTTCCCTCTCTCGGACACCGCCCGCTTGCGGTGTCGCCTCGTTGAACGTACTGCCCGTGACGGACATTCAGAAGTGGGCAAAAGGCCCGCTGCCACGGGGGGTGGCGAGCGGACCACGGACGATCGACAATCTACGGGGAACTGTTGTGAAATCCGTCAGCTCGGGCCTCGATGCCCGCCGTTCCGGGCCGCAACTGTCCGAACGGCGACGGGCGCGGTCGCCGCTCGTGCCCTGGCGATCGGGCCGGTGATGGGCCGTTCGACCCACCACCGACCCGATCGCAGTTCCTGGCTCAGGCCGCCGGGCCCTCCTCGGCTCAGGCCGCCGGGCCCTCCTCGGCTCAGGCCGCCGGGCCCTCCTCGGCTCAGGCCGCCGGGCCCTCC
>JAEZAI010000478.1 GCA_023427825.1 Actinomycetes bacterium | reverse complement strand
CAGCTCGAACGTCGCCTCGTACAGGAGCCGTCCCACGCCGGCGCCCTGGGCCCCGGGCGACACGGCGCTGCGGTCGACGTAGCGGAACGGCCCCGGTGCCGTCCCCGCGGCCAGCCGGTCCTCGAAGAACCGGTAGTTCGGCGACGCGTAGGCGGCGCCGGGCGCCATCACGACCACGAAGCCGTCGAGCAGCGGCGAACCGTCCCCCGTGCGGCGCTCCACGACGAGCGCCAGGTCGGCCTGCTCCACGACCGCGACGATCTGGTCCCGCGTGACCGACCCCACGTGGGGCACCCAGTGCTGGTTCAGCTCGAAGACCGCGTCGATCGCCGCGTCGTCGTCCGGGCGCAGCGGTCGCACGGTGCGGTCGGTGGCGGCTCCCGCGTCGGTCACGGCGTCAGCCTCGCACGGCCTGCACCGCGGTCAGGACCGCGAGCACGGCGAAGATCACGGCCGCGACCCGGCGGACCGTCGCGAGCGGGAGCCACCGGAGCAGCTGCTGACCGGCGGTGACGCCGATCCCCGCGACGGCCCAGAGGGCCAGCAGCGCACCGACGCCGACGGCGAACGCCTGACCCGTGCGTGCGGCGAGGCCTGCGGTCGTCAGCTGGGTGAGGTCCCCCAGCTCCGCCACCAGGATCAGCCCGAAGCTGCGCGCCGCGATGCCGCCGAACCCGTGGGCGTCGCCGACCTCTTCCTCCTCGTCCGGGTCCTCCCCGGCGGAGCGCCACAGCAGCACGGCGCCCACGGCGAACAGCACGGCGACCGCGGCGTCGACCGGCCGGGTGGGCAGGTTCGACAGGAGCTTGCCGAACGCCGCCGCGACCGCGACGTGCACGGCGAACGCCGCGGCGACACCCGTCCACACCGCGAGCGGCGAGCGGAACCTGGTGGTCAGCACCAGGGTGGCGAACATGGTCTTGTCGGGCAGCTCGGCCACGAACACCGCGACGAACGCGGTCGCCGCAGCGGCGAGCGCCCCGGTGGAGGCGGCCAGGAGGAGCAGGGTCAGCCCTTGTACTCGTCGCGCAGCACGTGCTTGAGGACCTTGCCCGCCGGGTTGCGGGGCAGGACGTCGATGATCTCGAGCTGCTCCGGCAGCTTCTGCACCATGAGGCCCTCGGCGCGCAGGTGGTCGACCATCTCGTCGAAGGTGAGCGCCTGCGCCCCGTCGGCCGTCTGGACGATCGCGCAGACGCGCTCACCGGAGTCGGGGTCGGGCACACCGATCACCGCGACGTCGCCGACCTTGTCGTGCCGGTGGAGCAGGTCCTCGACCTCCTTGGCCGACACGTTCTCGCCCTTCCGGACGATCACGTCCTTGACCCGGCCGGTGATGACCAGGTTCCCGCGGTCGTCCAGCCGGCCCAGGTCTCCGGTGCGGAAGAAGCCGTCCTCGTCGAACGCCTCCAGGTCGAGCGTCGGGTCGAGGTAGCCCGCCATGAGCTGCGGCGCCCTCGCGCGCACCTCGCCCTCCTCGCCGGGGAGGGCCTCCCGGCCGTCGAGCGTGACCAACCGGAGCTCCACGCCGGGCATGGGCTTGCCCTCGCTCACCGCGAGCTCCTCGTCGGTGTCGGACACGTCGGCCATCGTCAGGATGGGCGCCTCGGTCAGGCCGTACCCCGCCAGGATCGGCGCGTCGAACACCTCGCGCATCTCGGCCACGAGCGACGGCGGCTTGGGCGCGCCGCCGCCGGGGAACGCCCGCACGTGCGGGAACACCGGCTGGAGGTGACGCCGCTGGTAGTCCAGGTAGGCCTGGTGGAACACGGTCCCCGACCCGGCCAGCGTCACGCCTTCCCGGGCCAGCACCTCGGAGGTCTCGTCGGGATCGAACGCCTCGGCGAGGATCAGCGCATTGCCGAACATCAGGCTCGTGAAGAGCCAGGTGATGCCGCCGATGTGGGTGAACGGGAAGACCAGGGCCGAGCGGTCCGAGTCGATGACGGCCAGCCGCTGGCCCATGCCGCGGGCCGCGGCCGCGATCGTGGCGTCGGTGTGCTGCGCACCCTTCGGGTCCGCCGTGGTGCCGGAGGTGTAGAAGAGCCAGCGCACGGGCTGGTCCTCGGCGTCCTGCGGATCGCCCCGAGGCGGGAGGCGGGACGGGTCGCCCTGCGGCAGCGCCTTGTCCGCGACGAGCACGCGCATGTTGCGGCCCTGCTGCTCGGCGATCTGGGTGGCCATGCCCTCGTGGTCGAAGCCACGCCAGCTCGACGGCACGACCAGCAGCTCGGAACCGGCCTGCTCGGTGGCGAAGCCCACCTCGCGGTTGCGGTACATCGGGAGCAGCGGGTTCTGGACCACACCCAGGCGACTCAGCGCGGCGACCAGCACCAGGGACTCGATCCAGGTCGGCAGCTGCCACGACACCACGTCGTCGGCGCCCAGTCCGGAGGCCATGAGGCCGGCGGCGGCGCGCTCGGCCTCGGACCAGTACTCGGCGAACGTGAGCGTCCGCATGTCCTCGTCGACGGCCATCAGGGCGTCGGGCGTGGCATCGACCCGACGTTCCATCAACTCCCAGAACGTTCGGCCCTGCAGCATGTTCGTCCTCTCGTCCTTCGTGCGACGGCGCCACGGTCCGCGGCGCGGTCCCGGCGCGGCGCTCGATCGAGGGCGCGCGCAGCGATCGTCAGCAGCATAGGGAAGCTGACGGCGCTCAAGGACCGGGCGGCGGCACCTCCGTGCGGGCCGGCACGAGCACCACGGCCCGACCGCCGACCGGCTCGGTCAACGGCAGCGTGAAGCGCAGCGGCGCCGTCCCGGGGGTGCACGCGGCGCCACCCGAGGCCGGGGCGATCACGACCGGCAGCACCGTGATCGACGTGGCCGACGCGGTGACGCTGATCTGGGCGATCGCCTCGTCGGCGGACGTGGTGCACGAGATGTCGAGCTCGATCGCGGTGCCGGCAGCATCGGGGGTCGCCTGGGCCCTGGCCACGAACGCCCGGAGCGGTTCGGACGCCAGGGACTCGGGCGTTCCGAACGCGTACGAGGTGACATCGCCGTCGACCACGACGTCACGGACGCCGTCCGGCGCCGGGTCGCCGCCGGGCACGGTGACCTCGGCCGGGCCGCCGTCGGGACCGGTCGAGGTGGGCGCCACGGTCGTCGTGGTGAACGACGGGATCGTCTCGGTCGGCGTGGAAGGGCTTCCGAACATCAGGATGCCGACCAGGCCCACGGTGCCGAGGACCACGAACACCGCGACGAACGGCCAGATCGAGAACGTCCGCTCCTGGTCCTGGTCCGACACGGCCTGCGACGGTAGCCGGGGGCGCCCGCGGGTGGGGTCCGCCGGGTCCAGGGGACCGGGGGCCGGGGACCGGGGGCCGGGGACCGGGCGGCCGACGACCGCCGGAGCTGCGGTCTACGGAGCGGCGACCACGTCGCGGATCACGTAGAACGACAGCGGGTGCCCGATCCGGTCGGTGAACCCGACCCACGAGTAGTAGCGGCCCAGGACGGCGTCGGGGCCGATCACGCATCCGTCCCAGCGCAGCTCCATCACGGTGGGCGAGATCATCGTCGGCTGGGCCTCGCCGCACGGCCAGTACACACGTGGGGGCTGCGTGGGGTCGGTCACCAGGGTCTGGTTCGCCAGACCGAACGTCGTGGGTGCCACCACCAGGTGCTCGTCGG
>JAEZAI010000406.1 GCA_023427825.1 Actinomycetes bacterium | reverse complement strand
GAGCTCGACGTCGCGGGAGGTGAAGTGCTCGAAGTCGCTGTGCTCGATCGCCAGCAGGCCGATGATGGCGCCGCGGGCCGACAGCACGGTGTAGATGCCCGAGCCGGAGCGGTCCGACAGGCCGGGCCCGTCCTGCTGGAGGTCGGCGACGTAGATCGGCCGGCTCTCGGTGATCGCCTGCTTGAGGCCCAGGGGCAGCTCGGTGGGGCCCAGGCGGGCGGGCACGTGCAGGCCCTGGTGCCGCACGACCTCCCAGTGGCCGTCGGTCTCGTCGAACAGCAGCACGGCGACGCTGTCGTAGGCGACGAGGGACTTCATCCGGCTGAGCGTGGAGTCGAGGACGTCACCGAGGTCGAGCGACGCCGGCAGCGTCTGGGTGACCCGGTGCAGCGAGTACAGGAGGGCGTTGGCGTCCGACAGCCGGCTGAGCCGGTCCATCGCCAGCTCGCGCTCGCGGTCCGCCTCACCGGAGATGCGGCGGGCGTAGCCGGCGATGAGCGCCACCAGCATGACGATCCCGCCCCAGGACGCGGACTGCAGGAACGCCTCACGCTGGTCCGAGGACTCGAGGATGTAGGGTAAGCTGACGGCGAGGATCGTGACGACCGCGATCCGGATCGAGAAGCCGAAGCCCCGGGCGAGGCCGGCGACGGTGACCGCCGTGAGGAGCGTGAAGATCAACGGCGACTGCCAGTAGCCGGTCATGACGACGGCGGCGACGTGCAGCGCGACCTCGGCGAGCACCCGCAGGAGCGACTGCAGGTCGTTCTCGTAGCGGATCGGACGGAACGCCCGGAAGATCGCGTAGCTGACGATGATGGCCGTCCAGACCTTCACCGAGTTGCCGAACTGGTCCAGCCGGCTGGCGACGAGCAGCAGCGAGATGGCCGTCGTGGCCAGGCGCATGGCCGTGATCAGGCTGTTGAAGCTGGCCACCCGGTCGACGCCCATGCTCGGCAGCTGCTGGGCGACGATGTCGAAGTCGCCCGTGGGCTGCTGCGACGGATCGATGAGCGCCTCGCGCAGGTCCCGCCGCAGGCGCTCGCGCAGCCGATCGACCACACCGGTGCTCTGTCTGGGCGCGCGACCCTCCGGCTGCGGTGGCGGATCGGTTGGTGAGATCTGATCTCCCGGCGGCGCGGTGTGCATGGAGGATCGTCCCGAGGGTCGAAGGTCGGTTGGTTGGGTGAGCGCTGGTTCCCAGCGGGGTCGTCGGTCGTCCATCCATCGGCAGCCGATCGTCCGGACTTTGGGAAATTCCTCAGAACCCCACGGCCGGGGCGTCCGTGGCGGGCGCCGGCGCTCGTGTCCGGTAGGTTCCGCGGCGTGCTGCTGGTCGGACTGACGGGTGGGATCGGAGCGGGCAAGTCGTCGGTGTCGGCGTCGCTGGCCCGGCGCGGGGCGGTGATCGTCGACGCGGACGCGATCGTGAAGGAGCTCCAGCAACCGGGCACCGAGGTGTTCGGCGAGATGGTGGAGCGCTTCGGGTCGGGGATCGTGGCCGAGGACGGCTCGCTCGACCGGGCCGCGGTGGCCCAGGTGGTCTTCACGGACCCGCAGGCGCTCGCGGACCTGGGAGCGATCGTGCACCCACGGGTCCACACCGAGATCGAGCGCCGCATCGAGGAGCAGCGCGGCACCGATCACGTGGTCGTGCTGGACATCCCGCTGCTCGCCGAGGCCGGCTGGCCCGGGCTGGTCGGCACGATCGTGGTGGACCTCGACCCCGAGGTGGCGATCGCCCGGCTCGTGGAGCACCGGGGGTTCACCGAGGAGGACGCCCGCAACCGGATCGCGAACCAGATGGAGCGCGAGCACCGGCTGTCCAAGGCCGACTTCGTGGTCGACAACCACGGCGACCCCCAGGCGCTGGAGCTCGAGGTCGACAAGGCCTGGGCCTGGATCCAGACCCTCCCAGCGATATAGGGGTCGCGCCCGGACAAGGATTGTCCCGATCCACCCGCAGATCGCCGGCGCCGCCCGGCCGCTGTCACAGGCCCGACGTAGCCTGCTCGACGTGGCACACGTGGGTGACAACACCGCAACTCGCAAGCGCGCCGAACCCAAGATGGTGCGGCCGTTCAAGGTCGAGAGCGAGTTCCGGCCCGCGGGCGACCAGCCCAAGGCCATCGAGGCGCTGGCGGACGGCGTGCACTGCGGCGAGCGGTTCCAGACGCTGCTCGGCATCACCGGGTCCGGTAAGTCGGCGACCATCGCCTGGACCATCGAGCAGGTGCAGCGGCCCACGCTGGTGCTGGCACCCAACAAGAGCCTCGCTGCGCAGCTGGCCAACGAGTTCCGGGAGTTCTTCCCCAACAACCGGGTCGAGTACTTCGTCTCCTACTACGACTACTACCAACCCGAGGCGTACATCGCGACCACGGACACCTTCATCGAGAAGGACTCGTCCGTGAACGACGAGATCGAGCGCCTGCGCCACGCGGCCACGTCGTCGCTGCTCACCCGGCGGGACACGATCGTCGTCGCGTCGGTCAGCTGCATCTACGGCCTCGGCTCGCCCGACGAGTACGCCTCACGGTTCTTCACGCTGCGCGTCGGCGACGTGGTCGACCAGCGCGACCTGCTCCGCCAGCTCGTCCACCTCCAGTACGAGCGCAACGACGTGGCGCTCAGCCGCGGCAAGTTCCGGGTCCGGGGCGACGTGATCGAGGTGCAGCCGGCCTACGAGGAGACGGCGGTCCGCATCGAGCTGTTCGGCGACGACGTCGAGGCGATCAGCGTGGTCGACCCGCTCACGGGCGAGAAGGTGGACCAGCTGGACGACGTGCTGATCTTCGCCAAGACCCACTACGTGGTGTCCGACGAGCGGCTGCAGGCCGCGATCGGCCGCATCGAGGTCGAGCTCCAGGAGCGCCTGGCGCACTTCGAGAAGGAGGGCAAGCTCCTCGAGGCGCAGCGCCTCCGCATGCGCACCGAGTACGACCTGGAGATGCTGCGGGAGATGGGCTTCTGCAACGGGGTCGAGAACTACTCGGCGCCCATGGAGGGCCGCGGCCCCGGCGAGGCGCCGAGCACGCTCATCGACTACTTCCCGTCCGACTACCTGACGATCGTCGACGAGTCGCACCAGACCATCCCGCAGCTGCACGGCCAGTACGAGGGCGACCGCTCCCGCAAGGAGGTGCTGATCGAGCACGGGTTCCGACTGCCCTCGGCGGCCGACAACCGACCCCTCCGCTTCGAGGAGTGGCTCCAGCGGGCCGGCCAGACCATCTTCCTGTCGGCCACGCCCGGACCGTGGGAGCTCGAGCACTCGTCGCGGGTGGTCGAGCAGGTCGTGCGCCCCACCGGCCTGATCGACCCCGAGGTCGTGATCAAGCCCACGAAGGGCCAGATCGACGACCTGCTCACCCAGATCAACGACCGGGTCACCAAGGGAGAGCGGGTGCTCGTGACCACGCTCACCAAGAAGATGGCCGAGGACCTCACCGACTACCTGCTCGAGATGGGCGTGAAGGTGCGGTACCTGCACTCCGAGGTGGACACCCTCCAGCGCATCGAGCTGGTCCGCGACCTGCGCCTCGGCGAGTTCGACGTACTCGTCGGCATCAACCTTCTCCGCGAGGGCCTGGACATCCCCGAGGTCTCGCTGGTCGCCATCCTCGACGCGGACAAGGAGGGCTTCCTGCGCTCCGAGACCTCGCTCGTGCAGATGATCGGGCGCGCGGCGCGGAACGTGAACGGCCAGGTCGTCATGTACGCGGACAAGGTCACGGACTCCATGAACCGGGCCATCTCCGAGACCAACCGCCGCCGAGGGTTGCAGCAGGAGTACAACGCCGAGCACGGCATCGACCCCACCTCGGTGCAGAAGGCGGTCACCGACATCCTCGCCGACCTCCGCGGTGCCGACGGCGCCCCGGTGCCGGGTGGCGGACGACGCAAGCGCCGGCCGGGGGAGCGGGCCCGCGCCGAGCAGTTCGCCGATCTGCCGCCGCAGGACCTCGGCGCGCTCATCCAGCTGCTCGAGGACGAGATGCACCAGGCGTCCGCCGACCTCCGCTTCGAGGAGGCGGCCCGCCTCCGCGACGAGGTCAAGGAGCTCAAGCGCGAGCTCCGCAACGCCGGCGGCTCCTGACGCTCACCGCCGAACGAACTCGTACGTGTCGGTCGCCCAGGTGGCGCGTGGCGTACGAGTTCGATGGCGCCCGCCCCACATGGGGAAAAGCGCCCCACCACTGG
>JAEZAI010000183.1 GCA_023427825.1 Actinomycetes bacterium | reverse complement strand
CGTCGAGCCGGTCGGCGTCCTCGGGCGTGAGCAGCACCCGCGCCGCCCCGGTGGCGACGCCGGGTGCGGCGCCGAGCCCGCGCACCAGGACCGGGACAGGGATGGGGTCAGGGCTGCCGGCGTTCGGGCCGAGTGCGCGCACGGGTGCGGACGCGGTGATCGGTCGCGACTGGAGCAACCACACGGTGCCGCCCTCGTCGATCGCCCACTCCACGTCCTGCGGGGCGCCGAAGAGCCCCTCCACGCGGCGGGCGAGCTCGCGCAGCGCGTCCAGCTCCGACGGCGAGAGCGCCTCCGGGTCCGGTGCGGCCGCACCGTCCACCACCGCCATGCCGGCGCCCCGGACCGCCTCGACCACGACCTCGCCGGAGCCGAGCGGGTCCCGCGTGAACATCACCCCGGCCCGGTCGGCGCGCACCATCCGCTGCACGACCACCGCCATGGGCGGCTCGCCCTCGACGCCCAGCGCCGCCCGGTAGGCGACCGCCCGCTCGGAGCGCACCGACCCGCGGCAGGACCGGATTGCGTCGAGCACGGCGTCGATGCCGACGACGTCCAGCGACGAGTCGTGCGCACCGGCGAACGAGACGTCGTCGCCGTCCTCGCCCACCGCGGAGGACCGCACGGCGACCGGCGTGCCGTCGCCGAGCGCCGCGTACGACTCGCCGATGGTGGCGGCGACCTCGGCGCCGTCGGGGTCCGCGCCGGCCACCACCGCGAACCCGTCGGGAACCGGCAGCCCGGCGGCGACCAGGCGCGCCAGACCCGAGGCCTTGCCCCCGACCAGGGCCGGTTCCGCGGCGGCCGGCGAATCGAGCGGGACGACGACGGGGTCCACCCGTCCAGCGTGCCATCGGGCCAACTACCGTCGGGCGCATGACGACGTTCCCGCCCGCGGTCCACCACACGTTGTCGGGGAAGAACTCGCCCGGGGGCCCCGGTGGCGAGCAGATCCAGCTCGCGGTGCACGAGTTGGGCGACGGCGGCGACCGCCCCGCGGTGGTGTTCAGCCACGGCTTCCCGGAGCTGGCCTACTCGTGGCGCTACCAGCTGCCGGCGGTGGCCGCCGCCGGGTTCCGGGCGATCGCCCCCGCCCAGCGCGGCTACAACCGATCGAGCGCTCCCGACGACATCGAGGCCTACGGGCTCGGCCAGCTCTGCGGCGACCTCGCCGACCTGCTCGACGCCCGGGAGATCGACAAGGCGGTGTTCGTCGGCCACGACTGGGGCGGGTTCGTGGTGTGGGCCATGCCGGTGCTCTTCCCGGAGCGCTGCGCCGGCGTCGTCGGCATCTGCACCCCGTACACGCCGTTCCCGGGCACCTCGTTCCTTCGCTCGATGTTCCCGAACGACGACGACATGTACATGCTGTGGTTCCAGCAGCCGGGCGTGGCCGAGGCCGTCATGGACCGCCAGCCCCGCAAGGTGTTCGAGAAGCTCATGGTCGGCGGCGTCGATCCCGAGGTGCTGCTCGAGATGGGGACCGGCCGGGCCGAGGGCATGAGCTTCAACCCGTTCAAGGACCTCGACGCGGTGCCCGAGGTGGGCGAGCCGATCGCCACCGACGACGAGATCGACGTGTACGCCGAGGCGTTCGAGCGCACCGGCTTCCGGGGCGGCATCAACTGGTACCGCAACATCGACGCCAACGCGGCCGCCTACCCCGAGGTCGGCACCCGAAAGCTGGACCTGCCGACGCTGATGATCTGCTCGGAGTGGGACCCGGCGCTGCCACCCGCCCTGGCGGCCAACATGCCGAACATGTGCGGCGACCTGGAGATGGCGACGGTGCCCCGCGCCGGACACTGGGTCCAGCAGGAGGACCCCGAGACCGTCAACGACCTCCTCGTCGACTGGCTCACCCGCCGCTTCGCCGAGTAGCCGCTCGCGCCGCTCCCTCTGCTCGGGCTCTGTCCTACTGGGAGCACCCGAACGGGTGCTCCCAGTAGGACAGAGCCGTCGGTGCCGTCAGAAGATCGAGTAGCCGCCGTCGATGACCAGCAGGTCGCCGGTGTGGAACGTCTGGGTGGGATCCGCCAGGAACGCGGCGGCCTCGCCGAAGTCGGCGGGGACGCCCCACCGCCGCACCGGCGTCCGCGACGTCGTGTTGGCCATGAACTTCTCCCACCCCAGGAGCGGTGCGGTCAGCTCGGTCTCCACCCAGCCCGGCACGATGCCGTTCGCCCGGACGCCGTAGCGCGCCATCTCGACCGCCAGGCCCTTGATGAGCGCGATCATCGCCGTCTTGGAGCACGAGTACGCCTGGTTGGCGGGCGCGCCGTGGATGGCCGACGTGGACGACACGCCGATCAGCGAGCCTCCCTCGCCCCGCTCGATCAGGTGCCGGACCGCGGCCCGGAAGCACAGGAACGCCCCGTCGAGGTTGACCTCCATGATCCGGCGCCACCGCTCGAGGGTCTGCTCGGCGAACGGCGCGCCGCCGCCGATGCCGGCGTTGGCGATCATCGTGTCCACCTTGCCGTGGGTGGCGAGCGTGGCGGCCATCGCCGCCTCGACCTGCTCCTCGTCCGCGACGTCGACCTCGACCGACGAGGACTCGAGGGCGCCCGCTGCCCGCAGCTCGTCGACCGCGGCGGCGTTCTTGTCCGCGTTGCGGCCCCACACCGCCACCGTCGCGCCCGCTGCGACCACGCCGTGGGCCAGTCCCAACCCGATCCCGCCGTTGCCGCCGGTGACCACCACCACCCGTCCCGTCAGGTCCGTCACGCCGTTGCCTCCTGCTGCGCCGGTCCGTTCCGGCTCCGTGCTGGCACGGTAACGCCCCTCCGCTCCGCCGACCGGCGGCGCTGGAGGTCACGCCCGCGAGGTCGCTCAGCGGCGCACCGGGTAGCGCACGTGCAGCACCCGGTTGCCCTGGATCACCACTTCGGGGTCCCCCAACAGCTGCTGCCCGTCGACCGACCCGAAGAACCGCTTGCCAGAACCGAACACGACCGGGATGACGTCCATCCGCACCTCGTCGACGAGGCCGGCGGCGAGCATCCGCCCACCGACATCACCCGCAGCGACCTCGACGACCCGGTCCCCCGCCAGCTCCTGCGCGGTCGCCACGGCTGCCTCGACACCGTCGACGAAGTAGAACGGCGCCTCGGGATCCCAGCCGTCGGGCGCCGGCCGGTGCGTCACCACGACCACGTGGTCGACGTCGCTCGGAGGCGTGCCGTCCCAGCCGTCGGTCAGGTCGAACACATGACGGCCGACGATCGTCACGCCGATGCTGTCCCAGTACGGCCGGACGTGGTCGTAGGACGTCTGCGACACCTTCAGGACGCCGGAATCGTCAAGTGGGACGTCGCCGCTGGTCAACCAGTCGAACAACGGGCCGGGCTGGTCGTCCTCGTCGGCGATGAACCCGTCGACCGACACCGAGCCGTACATGACCACCTTGCCCACGGAGCTCTCCTCTGTGCGTCGGGTTCCAACAGTAGGGAGCGCCTCGATCAGTCGCCGCACTCGTCGATGAGGACATCGCTGGACGAGTCGTCGCGAGCGACGGCCGTGACACCCAGGTAGTAGCCACCGGCGGTCGCGATCATGCCGGTGATCCACGTCCGGCCGTCCTCGGTGGTGCCGTCGCTGGTCGTGATCGGGTCGTCGAGGTCCGCTGCGCCGTCGAAGTACGCGATCGCATCGGCTGGGCTCCCGCGCATCCGGAGGACGGTGACCAGGCCGCTGTTGCACTCGATGACCAGCGCCGGTGCGACGAGGCTGCGGGCATCGGGCGGGACGGCGAAGACCGAGCTCTCCTGGTAGCTGAGGAAGGGGTCGATGCCGTCGTCGAGCGGTTCCCCCGCGGCCGGCGGTCGAGGTTCCGGTCCGAGGTCCGGGAGCTGGGGCAGCACCACGTCACCTTCGGGCACTCCCGGCCACGTCTCCGGGCCACCGTCGACACCCTCCGGTCCGGCTGCGGCGAAGCCCCGCTCGTAGCGGAGCTCGGTCGTCCCGAAGCTCGGCTGATCGCCCTGGGGCTGGCCGACGCGGATCATCAGGTGCGACGAGGGGCGGAGCGAACAGTCGTTGCTCCCGTCGGCTCCCGACACGCAGGTCCGGCTGGCGCCCACCTTCAGGAACATGGACACGTCGCCGACGTGCGTCGAGCAGTCGAGGAGGTTCTCGCCGGCCAGCACGGGCTCGGTCAGGAACCGCGATCTGGCGGCGGCGTCCGCCGGCGTCTCCGGCGCCATCATCGTGGTGGTCGCCTCCTCGGCTTTGATGTCCGGTGCGGTGACGATGTCGACGGTGCAGCTCCTCACCGCGGACGCCTCCGGCACGCCGAGCGCCGAGGCGTAGCCGTCCCACACCTCGACCGGGTCGCCGTCGACGACGAGCAGTGCCTGCCATCCCGGAGCCGTGCCGGTCTCGCGCCCCTCCCACGCCTCCATCGCGATGCCCATGTCGGGCGGCGCCCACGGGAACACCCCGGCGACCAGCCGGCTCCCGTCGACCACGTCGACCCCGGGAGCGAGCGGCGTCCCGGGACCGGCCAACGCGTCGGCATCGGGTGACGAGCTGACCGAGGTGCTCCCGCCGGTCTCGTCCGGATCGCCGCAACCCGTCAGGGCCAGCGCACACACGACCAGGCCCGTGACGGCCGCACACGTCCAGCGCATCATCCGTTGCCCACCCCCATCGCCCGACGGTACCGCCGGACCCTCGATTCGACTCGCCGTCCCGTCAGCGACGGTCGAGCAGCGCCGCGGCGATCTCGCGGTAGCGGGCCACCGGAACCAGGTGCACACCTTGGAACTGGTTCGTGGCGGCGACGGCGTCGATGAGGTCGGCTGCGAAGGCGACACCGGCGTCGGGGTCCCGATCGACCAGCTCCACCAGGTCGGGCGGCACCGCCAGCTGCGGCACGTCGGCGGACAGCTTGCGTGCCATGCGGGCCGACGGGATCACCATGACGCCGGCGTAGACGTCGCCGTGGAAGTCGATGTCCTGCCGCCACTCGATGAGGGCTTCGGCGGAGTACGAGACCTGCACGTACCAGGCATCGGCCTCGTGCTTCCACGGCTGGACGTCGCCGAGTGCGCAGGACACGCCGATGCGGATCGGCCACCCCTGCTCGTCGGCGAACTCACGAGCCAGATCGATCATCTTGCGGACGGTGAGGTCGTCGGACCGGCCGCCGGTCTCGGGCCGGTCGCCGTAGACGAACAGCATCTCGCTGACTCCGTACGCGGCGGCCGTGAGGAGGTCCCGTCGGAAGCCGAGGACGTTGCGGTCACGGGCGTTGACGCAGGCGATGGCCCGACCGCCCATCAGATCGACCTCGTGGGCGACGGCGATCGACGAGACCGTGGCCCTCCCGATGTGGTTGTCGGGGATGAGGAACCGCGTCGCGACGGGTGCGAGCACGCCGACCTGGTGCCGGACCTTCATGAGGTCGGGTCGCGTCGCCGGCTCGACCTCGCAGATCAGCTCGAAGTCGCCGTCCATGTCCTCCGAACCTACCGGCGAGGCACCCGTTGCGGCGCCGGTCGAGCGCCTGGTGAATCGGGGCGTGCTCGTCGAAAGTTCACCGGCATGGTGGACGATCGACCTCCGATCACCGACGGAGGTCGGTCAGCCCGCCAAGGCGGCGTCGAGATCACGGGACGGACGCAGACGAGGCGCGCCTCTTCCAGCGCCGGCGCACGCGTGGTGGGGACTCGTCCCCATAGCTCTCATATCGATCACGACTCAGTATTCGGACGTCGCTCGATGACGAAACACTCAGGGAGGAAGAGTTCATGAAACGCAACGCTCGAATTCTGCTGGCAGGCCTCTTGGCCTTCATGGCGCTCGGATCGATGATCAACCCTGCAGGCGCCGCAACGGGGACCTCCTATTGCAACGCCCAGACTTGCCTGATGTCGGGAAATGCGTCGACTGGACAAGCCTTCTTCTGGATGCCGCGGGCCACCCCGATCCGGATGCTCTGTTGGAAGGGCGACGGCCAGTACTGGAACGGCACCGCCAAGTGGTTCTATGTCGAGGCGGGGGTGAACGGTTCGTATGGTCGCGGCTGGGTGAACGCCAACCAGGTCGCTCGGCAGACGACCGTCGGGCGCTGCTGAGCACTGCGAGGCAGAGGACCCCTCCCGGCGAGGGGTCCTCTGCGTTCGCGGAGGCGGACCGCATCGCGACGATCCCGGTCGCACCGGAACCAGAACCCCGGACTCGAACCGGGAGCCGATGGTCCAACCTCCCCGACGCGGAGACATGTCGTGCCGAACTGCGCACGCCTGGACTACCGATAGAACAGAGACATGAAGACGAAGGCACTCATCGCAGTCTGGATGCTCGCCGCGGGAATGCTCGTCGGCTGCGGCGGATCCGGACGACAGCGCCGCACCCGATAACGGCGGGCCGGTCGGAGACGGAATCCACGAGGGTCTCGATGTCGTAGACGCCACCACATCGACTACTACGACCGGGGCCGACAGGATGGTGTACTTCCGTTCCTCGCGTGCTTCGCTCGTCGGCGACACCGGCGACGCAACGGACGTCACCTACGAACTCGGTGCCGCCAAGCCGGTTGAGGACACCGAGTTCGGGCCCGAAGCCGCGTGCATCGAAGACCCGGAACGCACGATCGCAGTCCCGTTCAGGATCACGTTCGAGGTGACCAGCTCGCTGCCGACCCGCGTCGGGAGATCTTCGACCTGCCGTCGCTCGCGACGATGACCGTCGCCCTCGACGACGGCGGCGTGGCTGACTGCATCGAGTCCGCGTCCGGCACCGGCGACTACGCACGAGGTTTCAGCGACGTCGAAGCGGGAGAGACAAAGGCGCTGAAGGGCGCATTCCTCTTCAAGGGTGCAATCACACCCAACAGCCCGGACGGCGACGAGCAGGTCCTCGGCCAGGGACTCTCGGACCCGCGCTGGTACGTCGGCCAGAACACCCGTTTCGGCGCTGACGGCGGCCCCACACCCGAATGGGACGGCAAGGCATTCATCCGCTGCGAAGGCGGTCGTCTGATGCTGTCGACCGCGTACCCAGCCGAGCTCGCCGGCTACAACTGCCGGGCCGCCGACGGGCCCGAACCCGTTCGTTGATCGCCTGCATGGACCCGCGGGTCCCAGCGAACTTGGTGCGTGCATCCGGTACAAGCCGTGCGATGTGATCTCGCGACCGCTTGCGGAGCGGTCGAAGGTGCCCAGGTCAGCGAGCGGTCCAGGACTCGCCCCTTCGCGGTCTGCCACTCCCTGAGGAGGACACGGATGGCTCTGGGTGCTTGCTCGATCAGGAAGAGCGATTGCTGGCCCGGCGGGAGGTGGCCCTTCATGGGGAGCAGGGGCCACCTCGTTCCGACTCTGCGGGCGCCGTACCACCCTTTCGGTGCGACGTCGTCAGAATGGGGGAACGGAGAGCGAGGGGCTACGCGGGCGGGATCTGCAACAGCAGCAGGATCAACGCCAGGACTCCTCCCCATGCGGTGAGGGACAACCCGAGAGCGAGCTCGCCGATGCTCTGCGCAGCTTCCGGACCGCACGCCGTCGCGGCGGTGCTGAGCACCACGAGCATGCAGACGAGCCCGAGCACGTAGGACGAGCGACCGTAGATACGTGGCATGGATGCTCCTCGAGGATCCCCAGGCCGGAACTCGATGCTGCCGGCGCCCCTTGGTGACGACCGTACGGATCGACCGGGAGCCGCAACAGGGTGAGTTCTCACCCCTGCCGGGCCGACGGCGGCCTGTCAGACCACCTCCGTATGGTGTCGAACATGCGTTCGACCGGGGAAGGGAACGAGCCGACCGGAGCGGACGGCGCCGCCCGTGATGGTGCCGCCGTTGATGGTGCCGCCGACGAGGACGGTCCCGCGCCTGCGGGCGGCAGGCCGTTCGGGCCGCCCGTGTTCGACGTGCCGCCCGAAGCCGCCGCTGTCATCGATGCCCTGCGGACGCTGAACGAGATCGACATCCGAGCCCTCGGTGATGACGCGCTGCTCGGGCTGTTCGACGGCCTGGAGACGATCGACCGCCTCTTCCACGGCTCCCGCTTCGGCATGCTCGCCGAGCTCGACGCCCGGCAGCTCACCGATCGCCGCCTCGGACACGTCACCGCCAACGAAGCCGGATGGCGGCACGGAGCGGACCCCAAGCGCGTCCGCGCCGATGCTGCGGTCGCCAAGACGCTCAAGCGGGATCAGCCCAAGCTGGCGGCCGCGCTGTGCAAGGGCGAGGTGTCGGTGGACCGGGCGCGCGAGGTGTGCCGCAGGGTGAACGACCGCAATCGCCACGCCCTCGAAGGCGCGCAGGACAGCCTCCTGGACCTGTGCGACGCACAGTCGACGTTCCGGCAGTTCACCCGCGACGTCGAGCAGCTCGCCCGCCTCGCCGACCAGGACGGCGCGGAACCGGCGGCGCCCCGCAACCACGGCCGCCTGGAGCAGTCGGGCGACCAGGTCTCCGCCACCATCGACATCTACGGCACCGCCGGCATCGGGTTCGCCACGCGGGTCCAGGCCGAGGCGGACCGCCTGTTCCGCTGCTACTCCCGCGACGCCGCGGAGTGCCCCGACGTCGAGATCCCGCCCCGGTCCGAGCTGCTGGCCGAAGCGTTCCTGAACCTCGTCGAGCGCGGTGCGGTCAACCCCACGAGCGGCAGGGCGCAGCCCGCCGCGGACATCGCGATCGTCATCGACGTCCACCACTCGCAGCTCGCCGACCTCTTCCACGACGGCACGCTCCTCCCGGGCAAGGGCACGGGCCCCGTCGACTGGTCCCAGCTCGCGGAGGACATCAGCGGATCCCGACTGCGGTACGCGTCCCGCGAATGGGAGATGCTCACCTGCGACCCCACCTACACCTGGGTCATCAAGGGCGCCGGCGGCCATCCCATCGCCTGCAAGCCCGAGGAACGCCACGCCAGTCGCGAGCAGCGCCGCAACCTCCAGCTCCGGGACGGCCGCTGCTGCTACCCGGGCTGCGACGCGCCCGCCTCGTGGTGCGACGCTCACCACGTACGCCACCACCACGAGGGTGGCGAGACCGACATCTGCAACCTTGCGCTGCTCTGCCGGCGCCACCACGGCGTGATCCACCGCACGGGCTGGAAGATGGACGCCAACCCCGACCCGCAACCGGGCGACGGGTTCTTCACGATCACCAGCCCCAGCGGGCACACCATGCAGACCCAGCATCGACGACCACCCGCACCCGTCTGAGCACGGGACCGGTCGGACCAACCCACCCACCTTCCCCACCTCAGGCAACCGAGCTCGCTCCGACGACCCGCGCCCCGGCGCGGGCACTCCCGCGTGCTGGTTCGACCGACGTCCGACCGTCTAGGTTCGCCGCCCGTGGTGGAGGGGGCTGTGCGCACGGCGACGACCGAGGACGCACGCGCGCTGTCGCAGGTCCTCGCCCGTGGCTTCGAGGACGACCCGGTGTGGCGCTGGATGGCACCGCAGGACCGGCGCTGGCCCGCACGCATGGCCCCGGTGTTCCGCCACCTCATCGGCCCGTCGATCGGCCACCGCACGGTCTGGACCACCACGTCGCACGAAGGTGCGGCCGTGTGGGCCCCGCCCGGCGCCTGGAGCTTCCCCACCAGCGCGGCGGTCCGCAGCGGCCCCGCCATGCTGCGCGGCTTCGGCGTCGCCGGCCTCCGCCGCACGCTCCGGATGGTCGGACGCATGGAGGACGCCCACCCGCGGGAGCGGCACTGGTACCTGGAGTTCCTGGCCACCGACGCCCACCTCCGGGGACGGGGCATCGGCTCTGCGCTCATCGGTCCCGGACTGGAGCGGGCGGACGCCGAGGGCGCCGGCGCCTACCTGGAGAGCTCCAAGCTCGACAACGTGCCCTTCTACCGCCGTCACGGCTTCGAGGTCGTCGAGGAGATGGTCGCCGTTGCAGGCGCGCCGCCCCTCTGGCGCATGTGGCGCGACCCGCGCTGACGGCGCCTGCCGGCTCGCAGCTCAGATCAGGTGCGCGACGTCGTTGAAGCGACGGATCCGCCACCGACCGTCGGCCTGCACGACCAGCTCGCTGATCGAGGCGTTGTCCGCACCGACGAACGCGAACGGCGTGCTCCCGGTCGCCATGGCGAGCAGCTGGCCGATCACACCGCCGTGCACCACCGCCACCACCCGGCCGTCGGGGTGCGCGGCGTGGATGGCCTCGACCCCGGCCCGCAGCCGAGCGGCGAAGACCTCGCCCGGCTCCGCGCCCGGGATCACGTCCCAGCGTTCCTCGGCGAACATCGCCGCGGCGATCGGGTCACCGGACGCGACCTTCGCCCGGAACTGCTGCTCCCACTCCCCGAGGAACACCTCTCGGAGGTCGGCCAGCACGTTGGGCTCCACCTGCACGCCGCCGTCACGTGCGAGCAGCCCCACCAGCGGCGCCGCCGTCTGGTGCGTCCGCTGCAACGTGGTCACGTAGACGGCGTCGATCGTCCGGCCCGCCCGGTGCTCCGCCGCCAACCGCTCCGCCACCCGACGCGCCTGCTCCTCGCCGTCGGGTGCGAGCGGCGGATCGCCGTGGCCGTCCCGCAAGGGGAACGGCCGGTCGGGGTGCTCGGGCGCCGACTCGCCGTGCCGCACGAGCACGATCGTCGTGGCGCCGGTCGGCGGCTGGAACCGGTGCTGGCGGATGCCATGGTCGTCGTTCGCCTGGTCGTCGTGGGTCACGGCCGACAGGTTGCCTCAGACCGCGGCGCAGCTGCCGCCGGCCGGCGACGCGACGATGGGCGTGTCGCCGTTCTCGATCTCGATCGTCACCTGCGGGTTGATCTCCACCAGCGCCGAGCGGACGACCTCGCAGGCCTCCAGCGCCTCGTCGACGGTCACCGGGTCGTAGTCCTCTGCGATGAGCGTCACCGCGGTGTCGTTGACGATCGAGGTCGACGACAGCTTGGCGACCCAGGTTCCGGTGGAGCTGTCCTTGATCTCGTCGATGTGCTTGAGGTCGATGTCGCCGTTGGGCGTCCCGGGATCCACCACGGGTGCATCGGGATCGTCCACCGGGCTCTCCGCAGGGTCCTCGTCGAGGTCGATCCCGCAGACGTCCTTGGTGTACTCGTCGATCGCCTCCGCGGCGGCCTGGACGTCCGGGTCGAGGATGATCTCCAGCGCGGCGTTCGCAGACTCCATGTCGTCGCCGTCCAGCGCGCCGAGCTCCTCGGCCACCCGGGCCAGCACGCGGAACGGCTCGCGCAGCTCGGAGGGTGCGACGTCACCCAGGGCCGACAGGGCCTCGACCGCCGCGGCCGGGTCCTCGAGCTGGCTGGCGTCGCTCGCCTCGAGATCCGCCACGGCCTGGCAGTACTCGCTGTCGGCGTCGGAACCCTCTCCGCTCGAGCCCGACTCGGGCCGCTCGTTCGACTCCTTGGGGGCCGGCAGTGCCACCTCGTCGTCGCCGCAGCCGGCCAGCACGCCGCCGAAGATCAGGACGGCGGCCAGCGCCAGCACTGGACTCACAGGACGGCGACGGGCGGGGAGGGTGCGCATGACGCCAGTCTGCCGTGCCGGCCGCCCGCACCCCGCAGACCGCCGGTCAGCCGCGAATCCCGTTCCCACGACCGGCCCTTCTTGGCATCATGTGCCGACGCCCGCAGCCGGCGACCGACGAACAGAGCACCCGGAAGGAGCACGGACGTGACGGTCCTCCTGCTCAACGCCAGCTACGAGCCCCTGCGGGTGATCACGCTGCGCCGGGCGATCGGTCTGGTGTTCGCCGGCAAG
>JAEZAI010000225.1 GCA_023427825.1 Actinomycetes bacterium | reverse complement strand
CCGTGTACAAGCAGGCCGGGAACTGGGTCATGAGCACCTGGGCGACCATCTGGTCGGGCGGCGTGCAGCTCAAGGACGTCGAGTCCGGCTACCGCATCTTCCGCCTCGGCGCGCTGGCCGACGCCCTCGACTACTACCAGGGCTACAAGTACTCGGAGACCGTCGAGGTCGCCGTGGTGCTGTCCCGCCTGGGCTACCGCGTGCGCAACGACGTGCTCGTGCCCGTCCCGGTCTTCCGGTCGCGCACGCGCATGAAGGACGTGGTCATCGACCTTGCGGCCATGCCCGCCGCCGCGTTCCGCGTCACGCTCAAGCGCCCCAAGGAGCAGCCGGTCCCCAGCCTGGTCCCGCCGGTGCTGATGTCCACCGGCATCCTCGCCGCGGCCCTGTCGCCGCTGGTGGTCACCGCCCGGCTGGTCAGCCGCCGCCGGCGTCGCCGCGCTCGCTGAGCCAGAACCGCTCCCAGCTCGGGAAGCTCCCGGGCACCGTGCCGCGTCCGTCCGCGTGCTGCGGCCAGTCCGCCGGCTCCTGCTCGAGCGGGTTGGCCGGCGCGACCTGGCCGTACCAGAGCTCGTGCACCCGGCGGACGAACAGCCAGCGGCCGCCGCGGCGGGCGTAGGTGTCGCGGTACAGGATCGACTGGTGGACCCACCGGTCGCCGTCGGCCACCTGCCCGAGGCAGTAGACGAGCCCGGTCGCGTGGTCGGGCCCCTGCAGGTCGATCTGGTGGGTGCCCACGTGGAGCATGGTCACGCCGACCGCCGACAGCGACTCGCGGAACGACTCACGTAGCGCGTCCCGGCCGAACGTGTCGCGGCCCACCTGGACGTCGTCGACGAACAGCTCGACGAGCGCGTCGAGGTCCCGGGAGTCCACGGCCACGGCGTACCGGCTGGCCAGCATCCGGATCTGGTCGTGCGCGACCAGGCGGGCCAGGTCGTCGATGTGGTCAGCAGCAGGTCCGGTGTCGGGCGAGGGCGTGGCCTGCTCGCTCATTCGGGCAGCTCCGGCGCCCAGGGCACGCCGTTGATGTGGCCGCCACCGTCGGCGTACAGGGTGTTGCCGGTGAGGTAGCGGCTGTCGTCGGACGCCAGGAACGAGATCACGCCGGCGATGTCCTCGTCGGGGTCGCCCATGTAGCCCATGGGCACCTGCGTGAGGATCTCGGCGATCATCTCGGGCATCGCCGCCTCGACCGCCTTGTAGGAGGCGGTGGCGGCGCCCGGGCACAGCGCGTTGGCCCGGATGCCGTGCCGCGCCCACTCCCGTGCGGCGGTGCGGGTGAGCGCCCGCAGCGCCTCCTTGCCGACGTTGTACTCGGCGGTGAACGGGTGGGCGTTCACGCCGTTCAGCGAGCAGACGTTGATGATCGAGCCGCCCCCGGCGTCTCGCATGTGCGGGAACGCCCGCTGCATGGACCAGTGCGCCGCCCAGAAGGCCATCTGCAGACCGTGCTGCATGACGGCGTCGGTCTTGTGCTCCAGCCGGCCCATCTGGCCGCCGCCCCACGCGTTGTTCACGAGCACGTCGACCGAACCGAACGCGTCCACCGCCCGGTCGACGGCGTCCTCCACCTCGGTCTTCACGGTCACGTCCGTGGGCACGAACACGGCTCGGGCACCGAGCGTGCGCAGCTCCCGCTCGGCGTCCGACCCCGTGGTCTGATCGAGCTCGGCGAGCACGACCGACGCGCCGTCCCGGGCCAGCCGCCGAGCCGCCGCCCGACCGATCCCCTCGCCCGCGCCCGTCACCAGCGCGACCCTGCCGTGGAGCCCGCCCTCGCCGTCTCGTCCGTTCACGGCGCGGACGCTACCGCCCGGGCAGATCGTCAGCAGTCGCCGTCGGGCAGGTAGGCCGGTCCGCCGATCAGCTCGTCGAGCCGGACCGGCTCCAGGCCCTTGCGCTCCAGGCCGTCCAGGATGATCGGCAGGGCGTCGATCACCACCTGGCGATCCGAGTCGATCCGCCCGTCGATGCTGTCGTGCAGGAGGATGATCGACCCGGGCTGCACCCGGTCGAGCACCCGACGTGCGACCAGCTCGCCGTCGTCGGTGATCCAATCAGCCGCCGACACGTCCCATGTCACCGTCTCCATGTCCCGGCGGGCGGTCTGCAGGTTCATGAGCGGGGTGCGCTGGCCGTGGGGTGGGCGGAAGAAGCGGGGGCACATGCCCACCTCGTCCGCGATCACCCGCTGCGTCTCGCCGAGCTCCGGATAGAAGGGGTTCAGCCAGCCCCAGTAGTCGTGGTGCCATGAGTGGTTGCCGCCCAGGTGCCCGTCCTCGACCAGCCGGCGGGCGACGTCGGGGCGCCGGGCCACTGCCTTGCCCACCAGGAAGAACGTGCCCTTGGCGCCGCGCTCGTCCAGGAGGCGGGCGATCTCGAGCGACGCCGTGGAGTTGGGACCGTCGTCGAAGGTGATCGCCACCTGCGGCCGGTCGCGGGGACCGTGCCAGGTGACCGGCCCGAACCACGACAGCTGCGGGTCGTTGCACCCGGTCCACGCCACCAGCCCGACCGCCCCGGCCACCGCGACGGTGAGCAGGACCCTTCTGGGGGTCGTTCCGGCTGCTCCGGCAG
>JAEZAI010000203.1 GCA_023427825.1 Actinomycetes bacterium | reverse complement strand
TCTCGGGCTCGTCCGCCGCGCCGTCACGGGCGACGGCGAGCTCCTGGCGCAGCGCCTGGACCTCGCCGCGGGCGTCGGCCTGCTCGCGGCGGGTGCGGTCGATCGTCTGGTCCCGGTCGTCGGGGGCCGGTGCCTCGTCGGGCCGGTCGCCCTGGGGGACCGCGAGCGCCAGCCCGCCGGCCGCGACCGCAGCGAGTCCCGCGGCGGCCCCGAGCGCGGGGACACCGGCGGCGAGGGCGGCGACGCCGAAGGCGAGGCCGACGACGCCGAGCACGAGCGCGATCACGCGAGCGTCGACCATGGCTCTCCCATCGGCTCGGGGGTCACGGGACGTGAACATTCGTCGCTGCCTCTTGGTCAGTTCGGCCGCCGCCCCAGGGACCGGCGGGACTCAGTCCCGTTCGGCCAGGGCGAGGTCGGCGATCTCGGTGATGATGCGGGTGAGCTCGAAGTCCTTGGGCGTGAACACCGCGGCCACGCCGTCCTCCAGGAGCTTGGGTCGGTCGTCCTCGGGGATGATGCCACCCGCCACCACGGGCGCGGTGACACGGGCCTCGCGGAGCAGCCGGACGACCTCGGGCACCAGCTCCAGGTGCGACCCCGACAGGATCGACAGGCCGACCACGTCCACGTCCTCGTCGCGCGCCGCGGCGGCGATCTGCTCGGGCGTCAGGCGGATGCCCTGGTAGATGACCTCCATGCCGGCGTCGCGGGCGGCGACGGCGATCTGCTCGGCGCCGTTGGAGTGGCCGTCCAGGCCGGGCTTGGCGACCAGGAACCGGGGTGGACCGCCCTCGACGTTGCGGAGCCGCTCGGACAGCGCCCGCAGGCCGTCGGAGCCGCCGGCCACGCCCGCTGCTGCGGCCACGCCGGTCGGGGCGCGGTACTCGCCGAACACCTCGCGCAGGCGGTCGGCCCACTCGCCGGTCGTGCCGCCGGCCCGAGCCAGCTCGATCGTCGCCGGCATGATGTTCTCGTCGGTGCGGGCCACCCGCTCGAGCTCCGCGAGGGCCCGGTCGACCTCGGCCTGGTCCCGGGCCGCCCGCCACTCGCGGACGTCGTTGATCATCTCGTCCTGCACGGCGGGGTCGACCTTCATGATCGAGTCGTCGCCCGCCAGCGGCGACTCGGCCGTCTCGGTGAACGCGTTGACGCCGATCACCGTGAGGTCACCGGACTCGATCCGCCGCATCCGCTCGGTGTGGGAGCGGACGAGCCGCCCCTTCAGCTCGTCGATGGCCTCGAAGGCACCCCCGAGGGCGAGCACGTCGTCGAGCTCCGCCTGGGCGGCGTCCTCCAGGTCCGTGGTCAGCGCCTCCATGACGTGGCTGCCCTCGAAGAGGTCCGGGTACTCGAGCAGGTCGGTCTCGAGCGCCAGCACCTGCTGGATGCGCAGCGACCACTGCTGGTCCCACGGCCGCGGCAGCCCGAGCGCCTCGTTCCACGCCGGCAGCTGCAGCGACCGGGCGCGGGCGTCGCGCGACATCGTCACGCCGAGCGCCTCGAGGACGATGCGCTGCACGTTGTTCTCGGGCTGCGCCTCGGTCAGGCCCAGCGAGTTGACCTGCACGCCGTAGCGGAACCGGCGGGCCTTGGGGTCGGTGACGCCGTAGCGCTCAGCTGTGATCCGGTCCCACATCCTGGTGAAGGTCCGCATCTTGGCGATCTCCTCCACGAAGCGGATGCCCGCGTTCACGAAGAAGCTGACCGACGCGACGACGTCGGCCATGCGGTCCTCGGGGACCTGGCCCGACTCCCGGACCGCGTCGAGCACGCCGATGGCGCAGGCGAGCGAGTACGCGATCTCCTGCACCGGCGTCGCACCGGCCTCCTGCAGGTGGTACGAGCACACGTTCATGGGGTTCCAGTGCGGCACGTTCTTGTTGCAGTAGGCGAACATGTCGACGATCAGCCGGCGGCTGGCCTCGGGCGGGAAGATGTACGTGCCCCGGGACAGGTACTCCTTGACGATGTCGTTCTGCGTCGTGCCGCGCAGGAGCTTGGAGTCGACGCCGTGGTCCTCGGCGTTGGCGACGTACAGGCCGAGCATCCACGCGGCAACCGCGTTGATGGTCATCGACGTGTTCATCTCGCCCTGGGGGATGCCGTCGAGCAGCGTGCGCATGTGGCCGAGGTGGGCGACCGGCACGCCGACCTTGCCGACCTCACCCCGGGCCATCACGTGGTCCGGGTCGTAGCCGGTCTGGGTCGGCAGGTCGAAGGCGACGCTGAGGCCGGTCTGCCCCTTGGCCAGGTTGGTGCGGTAGAGGGCGTTGGAGGCCTCGGCCGTCGAGTGGCCGGCGTAGGTGCGCATCACCCACGGGCGGTCCCGCTCCGGACGGGGGGCTGCGGCTGCGTCGTTGACCTGCGTGTCCGTCATGGGCCGAAGCCTAGGACGCCCACCACCCGCAGTCATCGGGTGGACGTGTGACGCCTGCCTCAGGCGGTCGCGGCCTCTCGCTCGACGTCGAGCGCGTGCGCGAGGCGGGCGATGTGCATCAT